>JAMNXK010000275.1 GCA_023653245.1 Tagaea sp. | reverse complement strand
TCGAGCGACTTCAACCACAACCCGGCGAGCTCGACCTTCGACCTCACCCAGACCCAAGTGGTCGAAGGCAATCTCGTGCGCGTGCTGAGCTGGTACGACAACGAGTGGGGCTTCTCCAACCGCATGTCGGACACGGCCGCGGCGATGGCGAAGCTGATCTGAGGTTCGGGGGCCGCGTCCTTCCGGCACCCTCGCGCGAGCGAAGCGAGACGCTGGGGATCTCGTGAGAGAACAGTCGCGCCTTCGGCGCAGCCTTTTCTTTTCGAGATTCCCGGGTCGCGCGGTTCCCGCGCGCCCGAGAATGACAGCAGTGAGGATTACGCATCCGCCATCGGTTCGGGCGGCGGGGCGGATGCGCGGCGCGGCACGAAGCGGTCGGCGAGTTCGAGGAACACGATGGTGCCCAGGCCGAACATGCCGTTGAGGAGCACGCCGCGCCACATCGTGGCGAAGCCGAAGGCCGGCGACGGATTGCCCTTCAACGGCGCCACCAAATACCAGCCGAAGGCCGAGCACAGCAGCCCGCCCCACACGAGACCGTAGAGATAGCGCGCCGGCCCAGCGGGCACGTAGGGCCGGCACATGGCGATCAACACGCCCCAGATGCCGCCCCACAAAGCCGCCTGCAGCACGGCGGGCGCGCCGAATAGCGGCACGGGCCGGAAGCTCCAGGGGAAGTTCCGCCCGAGATCGAGATACCAAAGCGCCAGAAGCGCGCCTTGATGGAAGACGAGAACGGCCAAATAGCCGCACGCGAAGCCGAACAGCAGCGTGCGCGCGTCGATTTCGGGTTTCGCGATCATGGTTCCCTCCCCAGCCCCCGAAGGGGCTATGTCGTGTTCCAGCGCGCGGCGGCTTTGTCGTCCGAGTCCAGCGCCGCGACCCATTTGGCCCCCGCCTCGGTATCTTCGAGCTTCCAGAACGGCGCGCTGGTCTTGAGCCAGTCGATCAAGAAATGGCAGGCCTGGAACGCGGCCTCGCGATGGGGCGAGGCGGCCGCGCACAGCACGATCCGGTCGCCGGGTTCGAGCCGGCCATAGCGATGCACGATCAAGCTCGCCGACAAGGGCCAGCGGGCGTTGGCTTCGGCCTCGACGCGCGCGAGCTCCTTCTCGGTCATGCCGGGATAATGTTCGAGCGTCATGGCGCCGATCTTGGCGGTACCCGCCATGTCGCGCACCAGCCCGACGAACGAGGTCAGCGCGCCGATATCGGTGCGGCCCTCGGTCAGCGCGGCAAGCTCGGCGCCGACGTCGAAATCCTCGCGCTGGACGCGAATGGCCATCTCAGCCCCCCGTCACCGGCGGGAAGATCGCGATCTCGTCGCCGCCGGCGACCGGATGATCGGGCTTCACATAGGTCTGGTTCACCGCCACGCGCACCACGGCGCGGTTCTTGAGCGCCTCGGCATGGCCGGGCGAGCGCGTCGCCAGCCAATCCAACAGCGAGGCAACGTCCGTCACGCCGTCGGGCTTGTCGAGGATTTCTTCGGCGGCGCCCACGCGCGTGCGCAGCCAGGCGAACCACAGGATCTTCATGCCGCCAGCTCCGAGAAAGGCAGGAAATCCACCATAGCACCGGCGGGCGCCTCGCCCACCTCCTCCGCCAGCTCGATCAGCCCATCGCTTTCGACCAGCGAGGTGAGGATTCCCGCCCCGTCGCGCGGAAAGCGCCGCGCGAAGGGAACGCCGCCGTCGGACGCGGGCACGAGGCGCGCGCGCAGCCATTCGCGCCGGCCGATCTTTTTCTCGATCGCGGCTTCGCTGCGCACGCGGAACGACAAGGGCTCGGCGTCGCTCGCCCCGCCCAGACGCAGCAAAACCGGGCGCGCGAAGCGCAGGAACGTGACCATCATCGCCACGGGATTGCCGGGCAATCCCACGAAGGCTTTGCCGTTCACGCGGCCCAGCGCCACCGGCCGGCCCGGCCTGATGGCCAAACGCCAGAAATCGAGCGCACCCAGCGCTTCCACCGCCGCGCGCACGTGATCTTCTTCGCCGGTCGACATGCCGCCCGAGGTGATCAGCGCGTCGTGCGCACCGGAAGCTCGGGCGAGCGCGTCGGTCACGATGTCGCGTCTGTCGGGCAGAATGCCGAGATCGGTCACGACCGCGCCCATCTGTTCGAGCAGCGCCATCAACGCGAAGCGATTGGCGTCGTAGACGCTTCCGCGCGGCGCTTCGCCGCCCGGCTCGCGCAACTCGTCGCCGGTGGAGAACACCGCGACTTTCAAGGGCGCGCGCACCTCGACGCCCGCGAGACCGATCGAGGCGACGAGGCCGACGTCTTGCGCGCGCAAACGCTGGCCCGCGCGCAGGATCGTCTTGCCCGCTTCGATATCCTCGCCGGCCTTGCGGCGATTCGCACCCTTCTTGAGACCCGGCGGAAAGACGGCGATTTCGCCCTCGACGCGCACGTCTTCTTGCATGAACACGCTGTCGGGCCCGTCGGGCATCGCCGCCCCGGTGAACACGCGCACCGCTACGCCGCGCGGACTGGGCCCCGCCAGCGGATGGCCCGCGGCCGCACGGCCTTCGATCTTCAGGCGCGTTTCGCCCGCCGGATCGAGATCGGCGTGATGCACGGCGTAGCCGTCGACGGCGGCGTTGTCGTGCGGCGGCACGGATCGCGGCGCGACGATATCCCCGGCCAAGATCCGCCCGCGCAAGGCGCGCAAGGGCGCCGTTTCGATCCCCGCCACCGGCACGATTCGCGCGGCGAGCACGCGCAGCGCCTCGTCCGCGCGCATCAGCGCGCCGCCGAACGCGAAGCAATCGTCCGAGAGCTGGGCCATCAGCCGAGTCCCGTATGGCGCAGCACGAAGTCGGCGATCGCATCGGTGTCGTTCAGATCCAGGCGCGGCACTTCGAGCCCCGGAATCTCGGCGTCGCTCGCCACGGCCACGATGTGCGGATCGTCCGGCGCCAGAAGCGGCTTGCCCACGATCGGGCGATGCACTTCGAGCTTGGCATGCGCATGGCGTTTGAAGCCTTCGATCAGCAGCAGATCCACCGGCGCCAAACGCGGCAGCAATTCTTCGATCGACGGCTCGGGAGCGCCGCGGAGCTCGTGCAGGATCGCGTAGCGCTTGGACGAGACGATCGCGACCTCGGTCGCGCCCGATTGGCGGTGCACCCAGGAATCCTTGCCCGGCGTGTCGAGATCGAATTCGTGATGCGCGTGCTTCATCGTCGACACGCGGATGCCCTTGGCGGTCAACGCGGGCAGCAGCTTGGCGACCAGCGTGGTCTTGCCGCTGCCGCTCCACCCGGCCAGGCCGAAAATGCGCATCGTGGCGCTCACGCCGAATTCCGCGTCGGTGCCGCGGCGGGCTTGGGCTCGGCCGGCGCGGGGCTTTCGTCGGCGTGATGCAGGCCGATGCGCAAGTAATCGTAGCCCGTGTAGAGCGTGAGCGCCGCCGCCAGCCACAGCAGCGTCTCCCCGATCGCGGAGACCGGCAGGAACGCCGTGGCTTGCGCGTCGGCCACGATCAGGAACCCCAGCGCGGTCATCTGGAAGCCGGTCTTCCACTTGGCCAGCGCCGAGACCGGCAGCCCCACGCGCAGATCGGCCAGGAACTCGCGCAAGCCCGAGACCAGCACCTCGCGCAGCAGGATCACCAGCGCGGCGATCACGGAGAAATGGCTCATCCGGTCGAACGCGACCAGCAGCAGGATCACGGCGGCGACCAGCAGCTTGTCGGCGATGGGATCGAGCATGCGCCCGAGCTTGGATTGCTGCGCCCAGGCGCGCGCGAGATAGCCGTCGAGCCAATCGGTCGCGGCGGCGACGGCGTACAAAGCGCAGGCGGCGTAGCGCCATTCCTCGCCCTCGGCCCAGAACATGGCGACCAGCACCGGAATCGCGGCGATCCGCGAAAAGGTCAGCCACATCGGCAGCGAATAATACATTTTGATCCGGGGGTTCGGGACGGAAGGGATTTTACCCGCCGCCATGGAAGTGATCATAGATTTTTTTGGCCGCGTCGGGCCCGACGCCGGCCACCGCTTCGAGATCGGTCAAGCCCGCCGATTTGACCGCCGCCGACGAGCCGAAATGCAGCAGCAAGGCCTTCTTGCGCCGAGGCCCGATGCCGGGGATCTCGTCGAGCGCCGAACGCTTGATCGCCCCGGCCCGGCGCGCGCGATGCCCGCCGATCGCGAAACGATGGGCTTCGTCGCGCAGCCGCTGGAGATAATAGAGCACCGGATCGCGCGGTTCGAGCCGGAACGGCGCGCGGCCGGGCACGAAAAACCGCTCGCGGCCGGCGTCGCGCTCGGGCCCTTTGGCCACGCCCACGACGGCCAGATCGTCGATCCCGAGCTCGGTCAACGCCGCGAGTGCGGCGTTCAGCTGCCCCTCCCCGCCGTCGACCAGCACGAGATCGGGCCAAGTGCCCGAGGCGCGCTCGGGGTCCTCGCGCAGCGCGCGGCCGAAGCGCCGCTCGAACACTTC
>JAMNXK010000274.1 GCA_023653245.1 Tagaea sp. | reverse complement strand
GGGGTTTTGCAAGGACGGCCGGATCGCCTGCGGCTATCACGGCTGGGAATACGACCGCACCGGCGCGTGCGTGCGCATCCCGCAATGGAAGGACGCCACGCGCACGCCCAAATTCAAGATCGAGGCCTATCGCGCGGCCGAACGCTACGGCTATGTCTGGGTGGCGCTCGACGAGCCGCTGTTCGACATTCCCGCAATCCCCGAAGCTTCCGATCCCGCCTTCCGCCGCATCCCCGAATTCCACGAAACCTGGAACGCCGGCGCGCTGCGGGTGCTGGAGAACAGCTTCGACAACGCGCATTTCACCTATGTGCATAAATCGAGCTTCGGCGATCCGGATCCGACGCCTTCGGAGATGAGCTACGAGGAATTCCCCTGGGGCTTCCGCACCCATTCGGTCGTGCACGTGAAGAACCCG
Organism: Tagaea sp.; assembly: GCA_023653245.1. The sequence continues at coordinate 4,059 of JAMNXK010000274.1, read as the reverse complement.
GACCTGCAGAAGAAGAATCTCGGCATCGAGGAAGCGATGACCACGCGCGACAACACGCGCACCTGGTTCATGCCCTTCTTCCGCCAGCTGCGCATCCGCTACCCCAACGGCCTGGTGCATTGCATCCAGACCGGCGCCACCCCGATCGACGACCGCACGAGCCAGCTCGTGCAATTCGTCTATCGCAACGACACCGAGGCCGACACGCCCGCAGCGAGCGTGATCGCCTTCGACCGCCAAGTGACCGAGGAAGACCGCGCGATTCTGGAGGCGACCGATTCGGACGTGCCGCTCGACGCCGCCTCGGGCGAGGAGTTCCACATGCCCTCGGACAAGCCGGGCCTGCTGATGCGCAAGCGCCTGGCCGCACTGCTGGCCGGCTCGGGCGAGGCGGAAGCCCGGCTCTCAAGCCGTTAGGGCTTGCGGCATCTTCCCGATCGCGTTCGCGGGGAAACGCAGCGTGGCGCGGGTGCCCTTGCCGGGCGCGCTGTCGATGCGGAATTCGGCGCCGTTCAATTCGGCCAGCGCCTTGACGATCGGCAAGCCCAGCCCCGTGCCGTCATGCGCGCGGGTCAGCGCGTTGGCCACTTGACCGAAAGGCCGCAACGCCAGTTCGACGCCGGCCGCGTCCATGCCGATGCCCGTATCGCGCACGCCGACGACCGCCGCGCCCGACGGATCGGTCGCGGCGAACAGCGCCACGTCGCCGCCCTGGCCGGTGAACTTGATCGCGTTGGACAGAAGATTGAGCAGCATCTGGCGGAAATGGCGCGGATCGGCGACCACGATCGGCGGGACGCCGGTGGAATCGACGGACAACGTCACGCCCGCGCGCGCGGCCAGGTCGCGCATCTGGCGCTGGGCCGAATAAAGCGCCGTCTCGACGTCGATCTCGCACGGATCGGCGCGCATCTCGCCCGCTTCGATCTTGGCCATATCGAGCAGATCGTTGATCAGGTCGAGCAGTTGGCGCCCGCTCGCCAGGATGTCGCCGGCGTATTCGCGATAGCGCGGCGGAATCGGCCCGAGCGTGGCGCCGGCCATCATCTCGGAAAAGCCGATGATCGCGTTGAGCGGGGTGCGCAGCTCGTGGCTGACATTGGCGAGGAATTTGGACTTCATGCGCGCGGCACCGCGCGCCTCTTCGAGGGCTGCGGCCAGCCGCGCGTTCGTCTCGCCCGTTTCGGCCAGGCTCGCGCGCAGCAAGGCGAGCGCGTCGCCGTAGCCCGCGTAGCGCCCGTCGGCCGTCACCGCGAAGCCGCGGACCAGCGCGTCGGGATGCTCGCGCTCGATCTTGCGCTGCAGCTCGAGAATGTCGATGTCGCGCTCGACCACCAGCACGTCGCGGTCGGCCAGGGTCATCACCGGTTTGCGGTCGAACAGGGCGCGGCCGTAGCTGTGGGCCAGCTGGCGCAGGAAATCGTAGCGATCCACCAGCCCGACCACGCCGCCGTCCGGCGCGCAGACCGGCACGCCCAGCAGCGCGGGCTCGGCGACGAATCGGTCGTAGACGGCGGCGCACGGCGCGTCGGGCGCCACCGGCCGGACCGGGCGGATGAATTCGTCGATGCGCGGGCGCGCGCGTTCGGGCCCGCTTGCGGACGGCGGCGCTTGGGTCATCGACCCGAAGCTAGCCGCCGTCCGTTGCGGTTGCGTGTCGCTTTACGGTAACCGAAGGGTTAACTGCCGAGCCGGGGCAGCATCCGCTCGGCCGCCGGCGGCAGGAAGCGGTCGGTGTAGACCTTGTCCGGCGTCAGGCGCGAGTTCTGGATTTCGTAGGCTTCGTTGACGACGCGGATGTTGTTGAGCAGCTTGTCCGCGCGCACCGAGCTGATGCCGTGCTGAAGCGCGTGGGGCGTCAGCACCAATTCGCGCATCGACAGCAGCAGACGGTCGTATTCGAGGGCGACGTCGACCAGCTGGTCGCGCGTGCGCAGCGACGCCGTCGCCTCGCGCGGATTGACGATCGCATCCTTGATGCCGCGGTTGATCGCCGCGACCATCGCGGTCACCGTGCGCGGGTTCTTGGCCAAGAATTCCTGCGTCGCGTAGATCGCCGAGGAATAGACGTCCACGCCGTGCTCGCGATAGCGGAAGGTGATGATGTCCTCTTCCTTGGCGCCGAGCGCGCGCAGCGAGAAAATGCCCGAGGTGACGAAGCCGGAAATCGCATCGACCTCGCCGCGGAACAGCATCGGCTCGCGCAAGGGCGCGTTCATCGTCACCCACTCGATGCGCCGGGCGTCGAGATTGTTGGCCTTGACCAAGGCCGGGAACATCTGCCTTCCCGCGTCGACCGTCGGCGCGCCGATCTTGCGCCCTTCGAGCTGCTTGAGGCTCGTGATGCCCGTGCGGCGCAAGGTCATCACCGCCAGCGCGGCTTGCTCGTAGACCACGTAGACGGCGATCAATTCCTTGCCGGGATTCTCGGCGTTGAACTTGATCATCGGGTTGATGTCGCCGAAGCCGATGTCGTAGGCGCCCGAGGCGACGCGCACCACCGTGTCCCCGGAACCGACACCCCGGTCCATGGTCACGTTCAAGCCCGCCTGGCGGAAGAAGCCTTTTTCGGCGGCATGGGTGAAAACCGCTTGCGGGCCTTGGAACGCCCAATCGAGCGAAAACCGGACATTGGCTTGTTCGGGGGCTTGCGCCCCGGCGGTGCCGGCCGTCAGCGCGATCGCGACGCCGCCGGCGAAAACGAGGGATTTCAACATGTTGGATATCTCCTTGTCGGGCTGCGCCCGCTGGGCCCGGTGCGATGCAAACCACGTGCAAACCACGCGCGACCACCGGGAACGCGCGATCGGCGAATAGTCCGAGCGCTTCAGGGTTGGCTCAGGCGAAAGCCAGTATCTCTAAGGATCAACGCTTCGCCAATGGGATTCCCGCTTGCCCGGCCGCCGACGCCCCAACGCTTGGACCTTGTTCTGGACGCTCGCCGTGACGGCGTTCGCGCTCGAGATCGGCGATCCGTTCGTCCCTACCTGGCGCGGCGCCCTCCACGTGACCGGCCTGATCGCGTTCGCCGCGGCGGGGGCGGCCCTGGCGCACGCGCTTCGCCATGCCCGCGCCGCGAGCGCCGCCGACCTGACGGCCGAACGCGCGCGCGTGGCCGATTTGATGGACTCGGTGCCCGATGGGCTGGCGCTGTGGGACGCCGACGGGACGCTGACGGCCTACAACGCCGCTTTCTTGCGTCACCGGACGATGCCCGAGCAGGTCGGCCGGGGTTTGAACTATCGGGATTTCATCGCCAACTACGTGGCGAAAGCCGGCCTCGCCGGGGAGGAGGCCAAGGCCTATATCGGCCGGCGCATGGCGGCCTTCGCGGCGGTCGACGGCACGCCCAACGAACTCGCCAAGCTCGACGGCTCGGTCGAGGAAGTCCGCTTCTACCGCGCGCGCGGCGGCGGGGTGGTCGGCGTCTACCACAATGTAACCGAACTCAAGCGCCGGGCGACCGAACTCGCGCGCGAGCGCGAGCGCCAGGCCGATATCCTCGCGGCGATTCCGGACGGGATCGTGCTGTGGAATTCCGCCAACCGACTGGCGGCGGTCAACGCCGCCGCCGCGCGCATGCCCCTGATCGGCGCCGTGGCCGAAATCGGCATCGACTACGCCGAGTTCGCCCGGCGCAGCTTGGAAAAGGATCCGGTCGCCAAAGCCCAAGGCCGCGAACCGCCCACGCTCGACGAGCGCGTGGCCAACCACGCCAACCCGACGGGCGAGCCGCAGGAGTTCAAGTACCAGGACGGCACATGGATGGAAGTGCGCAAATTCCGCGCCCGCGACGGCGGCGTGGTCGCGATCTATCGCGACGTGACGCAGCGCAAGCGCGCGGAAGCGGAGTTGACGCTCGAGCGCGGGCGCCTCGCCGACATCATGGACGCGATCCCGGACGGGATCGTGCTGTGGGACGGCGAGGAGCGCCTTGTCGCCGCCAACGCGGCGGCGCTGCGGTTTCGCGCCGACGACCCCGCGCTGGAGCCGGGTGTGCGCTATTCCGAATACATGCGCGAGCTCGTGGCGCGCGGCGGCATCCCCGAGATCGTGGGT
>JAMNXK010000273.1 GCA_023653245.1 Tagaea sp. | reverse complement strand
TTCCTTTCGGCCAGTTCGGCGACGTAAGCGGCGATCGCGGGCGAGGATGTCAGGCCCGGCGATTCGATTCCGTAGAGGGCTATATACCCCGGCACGCCGTGCGTCTCGGGTCCTTGCACGACGAAATCGGGATTGGGGGCGCCGGCGGGGACGATTTTGGGGCGGATACCCGAGTAGGCCGGCACCAGCGCGCCGTCTTTCAGGCCGGGCCAGTACTTGCGCACTTCGGCGTAGAAGCCGTCGCAGCGCGCGGGATCGACGTCGTAATCGATCGCGTCGATCCACTCGACGTCGGGCCCGAAACGCGCCTGGCCCGCGAGATCGACGGTGATGTGCACGCCGAGCCCGCCTTTTTCGGGCACCGGATAGACCAGGCGCGAAAACGGCGACTTGCCTTGGAGCGCGAAGTAATTGCCCTTGGCGTAGTGCAGCGGCGCCACGCTCTCGGCCGGCACGCCGGCGATCGCCTGCGCGAGCTTCCGCGCGCCGAGGCCCGCGGCGTTGACGACCAAGGCGGCCTTCAAGCGCATCGGCGCCGCCCCGCCGGTCTCGAGCTCGATTCCGTCATTGGCGACGCGCCCGCCGAGCACCGGCGTTTCGAAGGCGATCATGGCGCCATGCGCCTCGGCGTCGCCTTGGAACGCGAGCATCATCGAATGGCTGTCGAGCACGCCGGTCGAGGGCGAACGCAAGGCGGCGACGCAAGAAAGCTCGGGCTCGATCTTGCGCGCGGCCGCGCCGTCGATCAATTCGAGATCGTCCACGCCGTTGGCTTCGCCCTGCTTCTTGAGCTTGTCGAGATACGCGACCTGGTCGTCCGAGCACGCGACCACCAGCTTGCCGCAGTTCCAGGCGCGGATGCCGCGTTCGGCGCAGTAGTCGTAGATGAACTTCTTGCCCGCGACGCAGAAACGCGCTTTGAGCGAACCCGTGGGATAATAGAGCCCCGCGTGGATCACCTCGCTGTTGCGCGAAGAGGTCTCGGTGCCGATCGCGTCGGCGGCTTCGAGGATCACCACCTCGCGCCCCGCAAGCGCCAGCGCCCGCGCGCACGCCAGCCCCACCACCCCCGCCCCCACCACGACGCAATCGACCCGCTCGGTATCCGCCATCGCCCCACGAAACCTTTGCCAAACCGGGGCGACAAGGTAGAACGGGACCCATGCGATTGGGAACCCTCGCGATTTTCGCGGCTGCGGTGCTTGCCGCGTGCGCGCCGCACGTGCCCGGCCCGGCCGGCGTGCCGCAAATGGGCGTGCGCACGTATTTCGGCGTCGAGCATTTGTGCTCGCTGGGCGTGTCGCCGCCCATCTTGATCGACGGCGCGCCCGCGAACGCCGCGCGCTATCGCGTGCGCTTCACCAACACCAGCGTGCTGCGCGCCGAAGCGCCCCAATTCGAGGCGCCAGCCGGCGCGCGCGGGCTCGAACAAGGCGCGCTCGACGGCTATCGCGGTCCGTGCCCGGGGGAACAAGCCGGCTTCAACTTTCGCGTCGAGGTCTTGGCGCTGGATACCGGCGGCCGCGCGGTGGGGTACGGAAACACGACTGCGGTGGCCTTGAACCCGTCGCGCTTCATCCGCGGACCCGCGGCCGATCGGCCGCGCATGCCGCCGGGCCCCGGCGAACCGGTGCGGTGACGCGCGTCAATCCTGGTACGGACCCGGGGCGGCTTCGACCATCGCTTCCCAGATCGGGCCGATGACTTCGCCGGGCTTGCGCTGGCCATAGACGATGGCCTTCTTCGCCGCGTCGTACATCTCGCGCGTCGCGTATTTGGGCACGATGGCGTAGCCCGCGCGCTCCAGGGCTTCGATCGCCGCGATCGCCTGCTTGGAGTAGTTCTCGAAGAAATAGCGCGTGTCGGCCTTGCGGATCGCTTTGGCCAGGATGATCTCGGGCGCCGTATCGGTCATTCGAACAGCTTGTCGATATCCGCCTGGGAATTGGTGCGATCGGCGTCCTGCGGCCCGTGCAGCACGACCCCGCCGGAATCCTTGAGATCGGTCGCACCCTCGACGACCGGCGCCACGCGGCCGACTTCCTCGTGGCCCCAGATCTCGAGCATCGCGTTGATGCGCTCCTCGATGAAGGCGAGCGTGCGCACGACCTTGTTGATGCGCTGGCCGGTCAGATCCTGGAACGAGCACGCTTCGATGATCGTCGTGCACACGTCCGACACTTCGGCGACGCGCGACAGCGCGTACTCGTCGAGCCCGACCGAGCGCAATTCGCGCATGATCTCCTCGATCTTCTCCACGCCGTCGAAAATCTTCGTGGTCGCTTCCTCGGTGTGGGAAACCACCGACGAAAGCTCGAACGTGGCGGAGATCAGCTTGTCGTCCTGCGCCAAAGGATGGCGCAGCGCGCCGATTTCCTTCTTCGTGGATTCGATGCGGCTGGCGATGCCTTGAACTTCGTTGCGGATGCGCTCGATCTCCGTGTGGTCGAGATCGAGGAACCCGTCGAGCTTCTTGCCCAGCGCCAGGATTTCGCCGCGCAACCCCTCGATCGCGGACGCCGTGCGCCCGTCTTCGGCCATGGGCGCCATCGCCGCCGGAGCGGATACGCGCAGCTCGCGCGCGTGGCCGTTGGTCATCGGCGGCATCGCGTCGCGCTTCAAATGCCGTTCGGCCGTGAATACCGGCCGCTGGGGGATCGCCATGGAAAACCTCTTCGCACACCGTCCGCCGGGTTCCATACCGGCGGGAGGCGCAAACTTTACCATGGTCGAGTCGCCTTGGCGCGGGATAATTCCCTTGGTTTCAAAAGGGTTTGGCGAGAACCGCGCGGGTCCGCTTGCCCACCACGATGTTCACTGGGCTGGGATCGAGTGACGCAAGCCAGCGCAGATAGTCGAGCGCTTGCGCCGCCCGGCCCAGGCCGATCTTGGTCGCGTGATTGAGGCCCACGAGGCTGAGCGCGCCCAGCGCGCGGATGTCGAAAATCTTGGCAGGATCGCGCAGCGCGCAAGTCGCGGCCTCGCCGCCCGCCAATTGGACCAGATCGAGGGCGAGGTCGAGATTGATGCCGCTCTCTTCGTTCTCCCAGGCCGGATCGAACCGCCCGCTCCAGATGCCGAAGAAGCGCGCGAAATCGGCGGCGCGCGAGCCTAGGGCTTTGTCGGGCGCCTCGCCCGCCCCGCCGCGCGTGGGCACGTCCACGATCGCCGTCTCGCGCAGAAATTCGCACCGCCCGCCCGACGCCCAGATCTTCAGCGCCAGATCGGGATCGGCGTAGTGCTTGCGATAGGCTTCGTCGAAACGGCCGGCGCGTTCGAGCGTCGCGCGTTCCAGGGCGAAGTAGTACGCATAGTAGTGACCGAACACGGTGCCGATATAGGCTTGGTCGCCGATCGTGCGCGGGAAGCCCACCATCCCGCCGGGCAGCGATTCCAGCCGGGCGATCGCGTGGACCAAAGCCCCGGGCGACAGCCGCGTGTCGTCGGACACCAGTGCGACCACCTCCCCGCGCGCGGCCGCGAACCCGGTATTGGCCGCACCGATCGAGCCGCGCGGGCTCGTCTCGGGCACCCAGCGCACGTCCTCGCGCGCCGGATCGAAGGGCGCGACGACGACGATTTCGTGCGGCACATCGCCGGCGGCGGCGTGCGCCGCAGCGACGGCGCCGGGCAGCAGCTCGGCGAACAATGTCGGCAGGACGATCGAGAGTTTCACGCCGGCGCCTCCCCCGTCGGGCGATGCGCGCGCCACCAGGCGAGCGTGCGCGCGATGCCCTCGTCGAGGGCGATCGCCGGCGCCCAGCCGAGTTCGGCGCGCGCGCGCGCGCAATCGAGCGCGATGGTCACCGGGATCGACGGCTTGGCCGGATCGCGCGCCACGTCGAGCTTGCGGCCCGAGGCGGCGACGATGCGCTCGGCGATCCGGCCGACCGGCACCGCTTCGCCCGCCCCGATATTGTAAAGCCCGAACGCGCCCGGCTGGCGCGCGACGACGGCGCGCACGGCGCCGACCAGATCGTCCACGTGAATGAGATCGCGCCCTTCGGTGCCGGCACCCCACAGCTCGATCCGGCCGTCGCGCGCGGTCAGGACTTTGGTCACCGTGGCGCCGAAGAAATGGCTGCGGCCGAGATCGTATTTGTCGTGCGGGCCGTAGACGTTGGAATGGCGCAGCGCCGTGAACTTGGTCTTGCCCAAGCCGGCATACCAATCGGCCATGCGCTCGAAATAGACCTTGGTGGCGCCCGCCCCGCGATAGGCGGGATGCAGCGGTGCGGACGGATCGTAGTCGCTTTCGCGCCGCGGCCGCTCGGACGAGGCGTACATGATCGAGCACGAAAACCACACCACGTGCTTGACGCCCGAGCGATGCGCGGCGGCGAAGACGCGCGCGTTCATCACCTGATTGTCGACCACCAGCGCCAAGGGATCGGCGACATTCGCCCCCGCCCCGGCCGTCGCCGCCGCCGCGTGGATCGCGATGTCCGCACCCGCGAGCGCGCGGTCGGCATCCGCTTCG
>JAMNXK010000272.1 GCA_023653245.1 Tagaea sp. | reverse complement strand
GTCCGACGCGTCGGCGGTGGCGTACCAGGGCCGCGCGCGCGGATCGAAATTGAAATCCGGCTCCGCGACCGGGATCCAATCCTGGCGCGGCCCGGAGAAATAGTGCCACGTCGCGCGAAGACCGCCGGGCGTTTCGAGGATCGTGCGCCGGTAGCCGCGCGCCTCGACCTGGCCTTGGGCCATCTTGCCCTTGAGGAAGTCCGGAAGCACTTTGCGATGCTGCCAATACTCGCCATTGACGAACCCGACATAGACGGAGCTGATCTGTTCGGTCCGCTGCACCGGGCCTTGGGCCAGCGCCAGGAAGGTTCGCAGCGACTCCTCCCGCACGATCCGCATCAAATGCGCGTCCGAAATCGTGCCCACCAGATCGAACGCCGGCTGGAATAGATCGCCGGTCTCCTCGCCGATCTGCCCGAGCGTGCGATGCGCCTCGCGCACCGCGACGTCGCGGATCGCGTCCTTGCGGACGGCATACAAACCCGCGACAAGTCCGGCGCCCGCCAGCAACAAGCCCGCGCCAATGACGATTTCCCGAACGCGCAAACGCCCTCTCCAAACTCGCGATGTCGGTGCCCGCTCCATCGGAATCGGGACATAACGTCGATTTTCTATCCTACATGGGAACCGGCTGGGGTGGAAATTTTGCGGCAATCCTCGGCGATCGGCACCGGCCCCGGCCCAGCCGGCGGGCGATCGTCGGGGGGTTGACCCGCCGATCGCCCGCACCACATCACCTGGAGATCGCCAGCCGGTGGGGACCCGTATGGAGCTCGAAATCAATGGCCGGACGCACGACGTGCAGGCTTCTCCCGACATGCCGTTGCTGTGGGTCTTGCGCGACATCCTGAATTTGACCGGGACCAAGTACGGCTGCGGGGTAGCCCAGTGCGGCGCCTGTACGGTCCATCTCGACGGCCAGCCGGCCCGCGCGTGCCAGACCCCGCTTTCGGCGGCCGAAGGCGCCAAGATCACCACCATCGAAGGGCTCGAAGGCCGCGCCGCCGCCGCCGTGCGCGACGCTTGGATCAAGCTCGACGTGCCGCAATGCGGCTATTGCCAATCCGGCCAGATCATGGCGGCCGTCGCCTTGCTGACCGAAAAGCGCAACCCGACCGACGCGGATATCGACGCGGCTCTGGCGGGCAATCTGTGCCGCTGCGCGACCTATCAGCGCATCCGCGCGGGGATTCACGAAGCCGCCAAAGCCTTGGCCTGAGAAAGGACGCCGCCATGTTCGCCGCGAATTTCGCCGCCAAGCGCGCGAAGCCGGATTTCCGCCCGTCGCGCCGCGCGTTCCTGGCCGCCGCCGCCGCCGCCGGCGCGGGCCTGACCATCGGCTTCGACGCCGCCGCCCAAGCGCCCGCAGGCGCGCCGGCCGCCCCGCCCAATCCCTTCGGCGCCTATGTGCGCATCGGCACCGACAATTCGGTCACGGTGCTGAGCGCGCATTTCGACATGGGCCAAGGCACCTATCATGGCCTGGCCACGCTGGTCGCCGAGGAGCTTGACGCCGCGCCAGCGCAGCTGCGAGTCGAAGGCGCCTCCGGGAACGTCGCGCTTTACGGCAATCTCGGCTGGGGCGGGACCGCGCAAGGCACGGGCGGCTCGACCGCCATGCTGTCCTCGTGGGAACGCTACCGGCGCGCCGGCGCCATCGCGCGCGCGATGTTGGTCTCGGCCGCCGCCAAGGCGTGGAACGTACCGGCGGGCGAAGTCCGCGCCGCGGAAGGCGTGCTGACCCACGCCTCGGGCCGGCGCGCCACTTACGGCGAAATGGCCGATGCCGCCGCGCGCGAAACCTTGCCCGCGAGCGTGACGCTCAAGACGCCGGCGCAATGGTCGAAGATCGGCAAGGAAAATGCCGGTCGTTACGACACCGCCGCCAAGACCGACGGCACGCATCCTTTCACCATCGACATCCGCCTGCCCGGCATGCTGCACGCCGTGCCCGTCCACGCGCCGCTGTTCGGCGCCACCTTGCGCGAGTTCGACGCCGCCCCCGCGCGCGCGGTTGCGGGCGTGGTCGATGTGGTGCGCACCTCGCGCGGGCTCGCCGTGCTCGCGCGCGACACCTGGAGCGCCCTGCGCGGGGCCGAAGCGATCCGCGCGGCGTGGGACGATTCGGCCGCCGAGAAGCGGAGCTCGGCGGCGCTGATGGCCGAGTATCGCGCCCTGGCCGATCGGCCCGGCACGGTCGCGGTCGCGCGCGGCGACTCCAATGCGGGTCTTGCGCGCGCCGCGCGCGCGATCGAGGCGACCTACGAATTCCCCTATCTCGCCCATGCGTCGATGGAGCCGCTCAACGCCGTGGTCGCGCGCCAGGACGGCGCGATCCACGTCTATGGCGGCCATCAGATTCCCGACCTCTACCAGGCGCTGACGGCGCGCGCGATGGGTGTCGCACCTGCGGAGGTGCGCATGCGGATCATGAAGACCGGCGGCGGTTTCGGACGGCGCGCGGTCGCCGACGGCGACGTCGTGGTCGAAGCGGCGGAGATCGCCAAGGCGATCGCATTCCGCGCGCCGGTGTCGCTGCAATGGACGCGCGAGATCGACATGACCGCCGGCCGCTACCGTCCGGCGATGGTCCATCGGGTGCGGGTTGGCTTGGACGGGCAAGGCAATCTCTCGGGCTGGCGCCATCGCATCGTCGGCCAATCGATCATGGCGGGCACGCCGTTCGAAGCGGGTTATGTGCGCAACGGCATCGATCCGACCTCGGTCGAAGGCGTCGCCGACACGCCCTACGCCTTGCGCGACTTCACCGTCGAACTCGCCACCGTCCGCAACCCGGTTTCCGTGCTGTGGTGGCGCGCCGTCGGCCACACCCACACGGCCTACGTGATGGAGACGATGATCGACGAGCTCGCCGCCGCCGCGCGCAAGGATCCCGCGGCGTTCCGGCGCGAACTGCTCGCCGGGCATCCCAAGCATCTGGGCGTCTTGAACCTCGCCGCCGAGCGCGCGGGCTGGGGCACGCCTTTGCCCGCCGGACGGTTCCGCGGGCTGGCCGTGCACGAATCCTTCCGCACGGCGGTGGCGATGGTGGCCGAAATCGAGATGGATGCGCGCGGCGCGTTCAAGGTGACGCGCGTGGTCGCGGCCGTCGATTGCGGCACCGCGATCAATCCCGACGTGATCCGCGCCCAAGTCGAGGGCGGCGTCGGGTTCGGGCTGGGGGCGATCTTGCGCGAGGGCCTGACGCTCGAACAGGGCCGCGTCGCGGAAACCAATTACGACGCCTATCGGCCTTTGCGGATCGACGAAATGCCGAAGGTCGAGGTCCATATCGTGCCCTCGACCGCCCCGCCCACCGGGATCGGCGAGCCGGGCGTGCCGCCCATCGGGCCCGCGGTCGCCAACGCGCTGGCCGCCGCCACCGGAAAGCGCGTGCGCGTCCTGCCGATCGAAAAAGGAATGGCGAGTTAGACGTCCCAGCGCCGGTAGAGTTCGAGATCGCTTTCGCTGTCGACCTCGCCCCACGGGCCGGGCACCGCCACGGCGGCGATCTTGGTCCCCTGGGCGAGCAGCAGACCGAGCAGCGACGTCATGTCGAGCTTGTCCACGCGCGCCGCCGGCAGCCCGTCGAGCAACGCGGCCACGCTCCGCCAGCCCGCCGGCTCGAACTTCAGCAAGCCCATATACTGGCCTTCGATCTCGCGCGCCGACGAAGGCTTCCGGCCGATCTCCGCCAGCGATCCGTCGGGCGCAAGCCGGAACGTCTCGGCGTCGCTCAACGGATCTGCGAAACGCAAGCGCCACAGATCCAGCCACGCGCGGTCATAGGCGATGGCCAAGTCCCCCGGCACGGCCGCGAGCTTCGCCGCCGCCGCGACCGGATAGAAGATATCCGCATAGCTGACCAAGCACGTCTCCGCCGCCAGCCACTCGGCCGCGCATTCGAGCGAACGGACCATATTGGTTTGCGCCCAGCGCGGATTGTCGAAGCCGCGCACCGGATGCGCGTCGAAAACCTGGCCTTGCCAGCCGCGCACCACGCCGATCTCGGCGCAGCCCGCGCCGCGTAGCGACGCGCATTGGCAGTCGAACAAGGTGCGGCCGCCGATCTCCAGCATGCATTTCGGCCGATCATCGGTCAGCGCCCCCATGCGCGAGCCGCGGCCGGCGGCCAGGATCAAGCCTTTCATGGCGCCGCTCCGAAAAACGCGCGGAACCGGGCGACGTCGCGCGGGTCAAACGGCGCTTCGCGCTCGGGATGCCACATCTGCCCGGCGATCGATCCGTCGGCGCTCCGCGCGGCTTCGATCGTGCCGTCGGGCGCGCGCACCGCGCCGCTCCAGCCCGGCGGCAGATCGCGCGCGCCCCAATCGTGGAACGAGTTGACCATCCGCCCGTCGTCGAGCGCATGGCGCGAAGCGACGTGCCCCTCGACCCGCGCGAGCCCGGCGCCCGCGCGATGGAGCAGAAACTGGAATCCCCGGCAGACGCCGAAGACTTTGACACCCGCACCGCGCGCCCAATCGAGCACCGCCGC
>JAMNXK010000014.1 GCA_023653245.1 Tagaea sp. | reverse complement strand
GCGCTGGGTCGAATAGGCCAGTGCCAGCAGATAGCCTTCGTCGCCGCGCGCCAGCGTCTGCAGGCGCGCGCGCCGGTCGGCGGGATAATCGGGCGGATCGCGCGTGATGTCGGGCGTGTCGCCCGGCTCATCGCCGGCCGGGCCTTCGATCAGCCCTTCCTTGTCCAGGAAGCCCGCGACGCGCGGGCAGGCGGCCACCGGGGCGGGGGCCGGCGGCTGGGGCGCGGGCTCGGCCCCTTCGGCGGCGAGTGCGAAGTCGAGCAGGCGATGGGTGTAGTCGAAAGTCGGGCCGAGGATCTGCCCGCCGGGCACGTCCTTGAAGGCCGCCGAAATGCGTCGGCGCACGCGCATCGCGCCGGTGTCGATGGGTTCGGAGGACGCCAGACGCGGCAAGGTGGTGCGATAGGCGCGCAGCAGGAAGATCGCCTCGACCAGATCGCCGCGCGCTTGCTTGATCGCCAGGGACGCAAGCTCCCGGTCGTAGAGCGAGGCTTCGCCCATCACGCGATCGACCGCCAGGCGCAGCTGGCCGTCGATCTGCGCCAGCGACAATTCGGGCACCGATGGTTCGCCGCGCCGCGCTTGACCGAGCAGGCGATGGGCGGCGTCGATCGCGGCTTCGCCGCCTTTGACCGCGACATACATCAGCGTTTCTCCACGCGCGTGGTGCGCGGCAAAGCGAGAACGCGCGTGCCGTCGGCGAGCAGCACGTCCAGTCCGCGCGGGAAGATTTCGGCCAGGCCTTCGCGCGCGGCGATGAAGGCGTCGGGCAACGGCAAATGCGCGCGCGTTTCGCCGTCGATGCCGGGGCCCGACAATACGCAATCGCCCGCGGCGGCGAGGCCGGGCGTTTCGGCCACCAGCGTGGTCGAGCGATCGGGATAGGCGTCGCTGCCCAGATCGAAGGCGCCGGGGCCGGGCAAGTCTTCGTGCGCGGCGACGAAGGCGAAACGCGCCTGGCGCGGCTCGCTGGCCGCCGGCGCGCCGGTGTGGAAGGCGATCCAGGGGCGCGCGGCCGCGCAGCCGGGCGAGAGCCACACATGCGTGTCGGCGTCGAGCAGGCACAAAGCCACCGCCGCTTGGGCCGGCGACAGCCCGCCGGGCACGCCTTCGGGGACGGGCAAGGCGGCGATGCGGCCGGGCCGCGCGAAAGCGTCGAGCAAAGCGCGGAAGGCCGATTGCGATTGGGCGATGGGATCGGCGAAGCCGGGGGCGGGCAGGGTCATGGTTTCATTCCCGCGTCAGGGCGAAGAAATCGACCTTGCTCGCGGCCGTGCGGCGCGAGGCTTCGGTCTCGCGCGCGACGCGCGCCGTTTCCAAGCGCGATACGGCCGCCTGGGCGGCGCGATCGCCGGTCTGCAGCAGGGCGTCGAAGGCCGCGGCGAGTTCGGCGCGGCGCGGATCGCGGCCGAGAACGTAGCCGTAGCCCATGATGTCATGGCCGTTCAGCTTCACGGCCGCGCGGGTCGCCGACGCCTCGCCCAAATTGAACGCCGGACCCGTGCCGCCGATCCGCCCGCGCACCAGGGTCAGCCCGGTTTCGGGCTTGCGCAAGAAACCATAGGCCGGCCGGGCGGGCAGGGCGGCCCATTCGGCCTCCAGCTCCGCCGTTCGCGCTTTGGCCAGGACGGCGATCCAGGCTTTGCGAGGGTTCTCGGTGTCACAATCTTGTCTAGACATGCGGGGTAGATTTGCCGCAGCGACCGCGACGCGGAAAGCGCGAGGCGGTGAAACTTTGATGGCGATCTGGCGACAGAGCGCCGGGAGACGAAAATGTTGGAGTTCGCGGACGGGGAAGTGCAGACCGCGCTTTATCGGCGGATCGAGGCGGCGCTGGTGGCCGACATCGCGCGCGGGCCCAACAAACCGGGCGACCGGCTGCCGTCGGAAGGGGAGCTCGCGCGCCGTTTCGGCGTCAACCGGCACACGGTGCGCCACGCGATCGCGGGCCTGGTGCAGCGCGGGCTGGTGCGCGTCGAGCGCGGGCGCGGGGCCTTCCTGATCGGGGCGGCGATCGACTACGCGCTCGGCCCGCGCACCCGCTTCTCCGAGAATCTCGAGCGCCAGGGCCGCGTGCCGCGCCACGACATTCTCGATATCTCCGAAGGCTTCGCGCCCAAGCCGGTGGCCCAGGCGCTCGGCTTGCGCGTCGGCCGGCCGATCGTCACCTGGCGCTCGGTCGGGCGCGCGGACGGCTGCCCGATCAGCCTCGCCGTCCACCACTTTCCGGTCGAGCGCCTGCCGGGCTTGGCCGAGGCGCTGCGCCGTACGCGCTCGATTTCCAAGTCCTTGGCCGAAGCGGGGGCGGGCGAGTATTCGCGCGCCTGGACGCGCATCGTCGCCCGGGCGCCCGCGCCCGACGAGATCAGCGCGCTCGACATCTCGCCCGCGCGGCCGGTGCTGGCGACCGAAAGCCTCAATCTCGGCCCCGACGGCAAGCCGGTCGACTACGGCATGACCGCCTTCGCGGCCGACCGCGTCCAGCTTGTCGTCGACGGCAGATGATCAGACCGGCGGCGGCTGCTTGCCCACCAGACGCAGACGCAAGCGGCTGGACAGCCAGTCGATGATCGACACGGTGACCAGGATCATCAGCACGATGAAGCAGACCTGGTCCCAATCGTTGATGCGGATGCGGTCGGACAGCGCCAGCCCGATGCCGCCGGCGCCGACCACGCCCAGCACCGTCGCCGAGCGCGTGTTGGACTCGAAGTAATAGAGCACGTTCGACACGAACACCGGCAGCACCTGGGGCAGAATGGCGAAGCGCGTCTCGGCCAGTTGGGGCGCGCCCGACGCGCGCACGCCTTCGCCTTGTTCGCGCTCGACGTTCTCGACCGCTTCGGAGAACAGCTTGGCCAGCGTGCCCACGTCGGACAGCGCCAGCGCCATCACGCCCGCGAACGGCCCGAGCCCGACCGCGCTGACGAACACCAGCGCCCAGATCAGCGCGTCCACGCCGCGCAATCCGTCGAGCGAGCGGCGCAGGCCGAAATGGAAGAGCCAGTTCGGCACGATGTTGCGGGCGGCCAGGAAACCGAGCGGCACCGCGGCGATCGCCGCCAGCAGCGTGCCCAGGAAGGCCATCGCCAGGGTCTCGCCCATGCCGGTCAGGAAGTAGCCGAGCCAGCCGCCATGCGAGGGCGGGAACAGGAACTGGAACAGCCAGCCGAGCTTGAACAACCCGTCCCAGACGCGCGCGAACGAGAACTCGACCCACCAGAATCCGAACAGCACGAAAGCGCCCGTCGCCGCGAGCGCCGCCGCATGGCTCACCCGTTCGGCGAGGGGGCGGGCGAACGCGCCCGGATAGCGCGCGCGCAAAGACGCGATCTCGCTCGCATGGGGCAATGTGGGGCGCGGGGTCATGCGTGGCTCCGTCCGCCCATCAGGCGCGAGCGCAGCTTTTCGCACACGATGTCGATGATCGCGACCGTCGCCACGATCATCAGCACGATCGCCGAGATTTCGGGATAGATGAATTGGCGCACGGCGAGCAGAAGTTCCTCGCCGATGCCGCCCGCACCCACGAAGCCGAGCACGGCGGCTTCGCGCACGTTGATCTCCAAGCGCAGCAGGCCGTAGCTCACGTAGTTGGGCATGACCTGCGGCGTCACGCCGTAGCGCATCGTCTGCCACCACGACGCGCCGGCGGCATGCACGCCCTCGACCGAGCGCGGATCGACGTTCTCGTTCACCTCGGCGAACAGCTTGCCCAAGGCACCGGCCGTGTGGACCATGATCGCGAGCATGCCGGGCAGCGCGCCCAGCCCGAAGGCGAAGACGAAGATGAGCGCGTAAACCAACGTGGGCACGGCGCGCGCGACTTCCAGCGCGCGGCGCGCGAACCAGACGCCCCAGGAGCTGGGATTGAGATTGGCCGAAGCCGGGAAACACGCGACATAGGCGATGGCGAAGCCGAGCAGCGTGGCGAGACCCGCGACGACGACGGTCTCGAACAGCAGCTTCAGCCATTTGCCGAAGCCCCAGTACCACTCGGCCATGTCGGCGCGGAAGGTTTCGATGCGCAAGACCGGCACGGTGCGCCAGAGATAGTCGAACGCGCCGGGGATCCCTTCGACGAGATTGCGCGGATTGACCTCCGCCATATAGGCCGACGCCGCCACGCAGACGAGCAGCACGATCCCGCCCAGGACGGCCGCGCGGCGCTTTTCGCGCCGCTGGGCCGCCCAGGCGGTCTCGAAATTGCCGACGGCGTCGAGGGTCGCGGCGGTCATGCGCGTCTCAGCCCGAGCGACGCTGGGCTTGGTTGAACCGCAGCATCTCGATGATCGGCTCGTACATCGCGTGGTTCCCGGGATTGAAGCCCTTGGAATTGTTCGCGGTGATCTGGCGGAAGCCCGCGTTGTCGGCGTTGACCATGTCGAGCATCGCGCGGCGCAGATCGTCGCGCAGCGTTTGCGGCAGATCGCGGCGCACGACCCAGGGCGATTCCGGAATGTCCGGCGAGGTCCACACGACGCGCACCGAGTCGCGCGGGATCAATCCGCGATCCCACATGCGCTGGAACACGCTGTCGGTTTCCGAGCGATACCAGACGAAGCCCGAGTCGAACTGGCCGTTGTGGATGGCGAGGGCGACGTTGTCGTGGCTGCCGGCGAAGCCGGTCCGGCTGAAGAACTGATTGGCCGGCATGCCGTTGCGGTGCAGGAAGAAGTTGGGCGCGACGAACCCCGAGGTCGAGTTCGGATCGACGAAGGCGAGGCTGCGGCCGCGCAGATCTTCGATCCGGCGGAACGGCGCGTCGTTCTTGACGATCAGCACGGCGCGATAGGCCGAGACGCCGTTGATGTCGCTCTCGACCACGATGGGTTCGACGTTGCCGTTGGTCACTTCGAAAGCGCGGGCGTAGGAGGCGGGACCGAAGAACGCCATTTCCACCCGGCGCGCGCGCACCGCTTCGATGATGCCGGCGTAGTCGGTGGCGGTGAACAGCCGCACCTCGACGCCGAACATCCGGTTGAGATAGGCCTGCAGCGCCGCATAGCGCGACATCACGGTCTGCTGGTTTTCGGCGGGAATGACCGCGACGTTGAGGACGGGAAACTGGGCGCGCCACGCCGCCTGGGCGAAGGCGGGAACGGCGGGCAAAGCGAGGCCGGCGGCGAGGCCGCCGAGAAGGGCGCGACGATCGAGATTCATGTCCGGTGCTCCTGGTTTCAGTGGACGAGAGAAGGTTTGGCGGTTTCGGCGGGCACGGCGAGGCGCGAGAAGCCTTCCTCGCCGGCCTCGGTATCGAAATCGGCGCCGTAGATCGCGCCGATCGCCGCGGGCGTGAGCCGATCGGGCGGGCCGTCGAAGACGACCGCCCCGCCGCGCATGCCCACGATCCGCCGGCAATAGGCTTTGGCGGCGTCCAGATCGTGCAGGTTCACCATCACCGTGATGCCGTCCGCACGGTTGATGCGCGCCAGCGTGTCCATGACCATGCGCGCCGAGCGCGGGTCGAGCGAGGCGATGGGCTCGTCGGCCAGGATCAGGCGCGGCTGCTGGCACAAGGCGCGCGCGATCGCCACGCGCTGCTGTTGGCCGCCCGAGAGCGTGTCGGCGCGCTGCAGCGCCAATTCGGGAATGTCCACGCGCTCGAGGCACCGCACGGCCAGCGCGCGCTCGGCCGGCGTGAAGCGCATCAGCAGCGAGGACAGCAGCGGCCGGTAGGCCAGCCGCCCGACCAGTACGTTGGTGATCACGTCCAGGCGCTTCACCAGGTTGAACTGCTGGAAGATCATGGCGCAATTGGCGCGCCAGAGATGCAACTCGCGCCCGCGCAGCGCGCCGACTTCGCGCGCATCGTGCGCGATCCGGCCCTCGCTGGGATCGACCAGACGGTTGATCATGCGCAGCAGGGTCGATTTTCCCGCGCCGGAACGGCCGATGATGCCGAGCATCTCCCCGTCGGGGACGTCGATCTTCGCCCGATCGACGGCGATCACGTCGCCGAAGCGCTTGGTCACGTGGTCGATACGCAGCATGTGCTTTTCCTTCGCGGTCGCACGGGCATACCGACCGGGCGCGACGTCTTGGTGGCGGTTCGATGAAGCTTGGTCATTCAGGCCGCGAACACGCGGGCGCCCGCGACATAAGTGGCGCGCACGCGAACATGGCGCTCGGACGTATCGTCCAACGCCACCAGATCGGCGCGCGCGCCGGGCGCGATGCGACCGCGGTCGGATAGGCCGGCGGCTTGAGCGGGGCCGGCGCTGACCAGCGCCCAGGCGGTGGCGAGATCGGCCGCCGCGCGCTTGGCCAAGGCGAAAGGCGCTTGCAGAAGGGCGGGGTAGTAGTAGTCGCTGGTCAGCGCGCGGCAAACGCCCGCGCGCACCGTCGATTCGGCCGACATCAGGCCGAGATGGCTGCCCCCGCGCACGGCGTTGGGCGCCCCCATCAGCACGTGATCGCCGCCATCGCGGGCTTCGCGCGCCGTCTCGGGCGTCATCGGAAATTCGCACAGCGCGCAGCCCAGATCGCGGAAGCGCTTGCGGTCTTCGGGGTGGCGGTCGTCGTGGCTGGCCATCGGAATGCCGCGCGCGCGCGCGGCGGCGGCGAGATTCTCGTTGGCGGCGTCGATCTCGTCGCGCCGCGCCCAGACGCGCGCAAGCAGCGCCGCGAAATCCTCCGCCGAAAGCCCGGTGCGTTCGGCGATCTTGGCGGCGTGCGCGGGCCCGCGCGATCCCTTCACCAAGCCCGGCGTGTGATCGTTGAAGGCGAACAGATCGACCTTGCCGTCGTCGATCCAGCTTTTGGCTTCGGCGGCGGCGTCGAGGTTGAAGACCTCCCAGCGCAGATGGAGCTTGTTGTCGCAGCCCAGATGCGGCCGGCTTTCGTCGAGCGCGGCGGCGAAGGCGCGGGCCTGTTGGGCGCCGCGCAAGCCCGGCTCCCACGACCAAGTCAGCGCGTGATAGGCGGTGGTGATGCCGTTGGCCAGCAGCTGGCGATCGGTGTCGGCGAGCGCGAGGCCCATGTCGAAATACACGCCGGGGCGCGGCATGATCTGACGCTCGAACGCGTCGCCGTGCAGATCGACGATCCCGGGGGCGACCAGCGCATCGTCGAGATCGACGGTCGGGGCGTCGCCTTCGGAGAGCCCGCGGATCGTGCCGTCCTCGATCGCGAGTTCGGCGCCGGCGAGGATTCCTTCGGGCGTCAGCAAGCGGCAATTGACGAGTCGGTAACTGCGCATGGCGACGGGGTGTACCGCGCGATTGTTGCGGTTTTGGTGCCGTGCGTCGCGGTTCGTTCATCCGTTCGACATAGAAGCGAAACCAATCCGTCGCGCGCGCGCGGCACCTTGCGCGTCCGAAAACGGGAGGGATTGGCGATGACCGATGGGTTCCGCGTGGACGCGCATACGCCCGACGAAGCGGCGATGCCGCCTTTGGGCGAAGCTCCCGCGATCCATCCCAGCGCCACCGTCCGGCATAGTGTTTTCGGGCCTTACACGGCCGTGGGCGCGCGCACGCGCCTGCTCGAAACCGAGATGGGTGCGTATAGCTACGTCGTCACCGACGCCGACATCGCCCACGCCGCGATCGGGAAGTTCGTCTCGATCGCCGCGCACACGCGCATCAATCCCGGCAACCATCCGATGTGGCGCGCGAGCCAACATCATTTCAGCTACCGCGCAAAATCCTACGGGCTTGGCGAAGACGACGCGGATTTTTTCGACTGGCGGCGCGACCACAAGGTCGAGATCGGCAACGACGTGTGGATCGGCCATGGTGCTGTGATCCTGCCCGGTCGGCGCGTCGGTCTTGGCGCGATCGTCGGGGCGGGCGCGATCGTGACCAAGGACGTCGCACCCTACATGGTCGTGGCCGGCAACCCCGCGCGGCCGCTCCGCCGCCGCTTTCCCGAGCGGGTCTGCGCCGATCTCGAAGCCTTGGCGTGGTGGGACTGGCCGCATGCGCGGCTTGCGGCGGCACTGCCCGATCTGCGCGCGCTCGACGCGGCCGAATTCGCCGCAAAGTACCGGGCTGTCCAATCGGCCGTGTGATGCCGAATCGGCGCCGCGTCTTCGCGCCGAGAGTCGAGCGCTCAATGCTCGGTCTTTGATCCGTTCGACGCGCGAGACGATTCGCGCGTGCGGCACGGTGCGAAATTTGGGGTCCGGACGTCCAATTGAGTTTTTAGCCAGAATTCCGGGACTCGAAGACTATTTCAGAATGTTTTATTTGACAGTATAAAATATATAAGGTAGACAGGGCGGGCCATCGGGGCTTTCGCCCGTCGATCGGCGCGCGCGACAGGAGGGGACCATGGCGCTCGATCGCGAGACCTTCGAAGCATTGCTCGAATCCGTGGACTCGTTCGCGACGCGCGAGCTCCGGCCGCGCGAAGCCGAAATCGCCGAGGCCGATCGCATGCCCGAGGATGTCCTCGCGGCGATGCGCGAACTCGGGCTGTTCGGCCTGACGATCCCCGAGGAATTCGGCGGTCTCGGCCTGACGATGGCGGAGGAGGTCGAGGTGGCGCGAACGCTCGGCCATGTGTCGCCCGCCTTCCGTTCGGCGATCGGCACGAACAACGGCATCGGCTCGCAAGCGATCGTGATCGACGGCACGCCGGCGCAGAAAGCCGCATGGCTGCCTCGGCTCGCCACCGGCGAGATCGTCGCCGCTTTCGCCCTGACCGAGCCGGAGGCCGGATCGGACGCGGGCTCGCTGCGCACCCGCGCGCGCAAGGACGGCGACGCCTATGTTCTGACCGGCACCAAGCGCTACATCACCAACGCGCCCGTCGCGGGCCTGTTCACGGTGATGGCGCGCACGGGCGCGCCGGATTCCGGCGCCCAAGGCGTCTCGGCGTTCTTGGTCGAGCGCGCGACTCCGGGTCTTTCGATCGGCCGGCCCGAGAACAAGATGGGCCAGCATGGCGCGCCGGTCGCCGACGTGATCCTGAGCGAAGCGCGGGTACCGGCGGCGAACCTGATCGGCGGGATCGAGGGGCGGGGCTTCAAAACCGCGATGAAGGTCCTCGACCGCGGCCGGCTGCACATCGCCGCCGTGTGCGTGGGTGTCGCCGAGCGCTTGCTCGCCGACAGCCTCGCTTACGCGCGGAGCCGGCGGCAATTCGGCAAGCCGATCGGCGAGTTCCAGCTCGTCCAGGCGATGCTCGCGGACAGCCACGTGGAAATCGAGGCGGCGCGCGCGATGGTCGCCGAAGCCGCGCGGCGCAAGGATCGCGGCGATCTCCCGCCGGCGGCGGCGTCCGGCTGCAAGCTCTTCGCCAGCGAGATGGCCGGCCGGGTGGCGGACCGCGCGGTGCAGATTCACGGCGGTGCCGGTTACATCGCCGACTACGGGATCGAACGCCTCTATCGCGACGTCCGCTTGTTCCGCATCTACGAAGGGACCAGCGAAATCCAGCGCACCGTGATCGCCAAGGCCTTGCTCGCGCAGGTTCAAGCCTAGCCTCCCCGGCCGGCGCGCACGGTCGTGCGCAGCGCGCCGATGCGCGAGACGCGCAGCTCGACGGTCTCGCCGTCGCGCAGGAAGCGGCCATGCTCCAAGCCGCAACCGTTCCCCACCGTGCCCGAGCCGACGAACTCGCCCGGCATTACGGTCTCGTCGCGGCTCACGAAGGCGAGGATTTCGGCGAACGAGAACAGCATGTCGCCGCTCGATCCGCGCGACACCTCCACGCCGTCGATGGACGCAACGAGGGTCAGATCGCGCTCGTCGCCGATCTCGTCCGGCGTGACGATCCACGGGCCGAGGACGCTGCCGCCGTCGAAACTCTTGGATTTGGAGGGGCCCAGCCGTCCGAGGGATTCGACCGCCTGGACGTCGCGCGCGGAGAAATCGTTGAAGATGGTGTAGCCGAAAATGTGCGCCGCGGCATTGGCGAGCGGAATGTCGCGGCCGCGCTTGCGCGTGACGATCCCGAACTCGAGCTCGTAGTCCATCACCCCGCTATAAGCCGGCCAGCGCAGCACCGTGTCCGGCCCGGCGACGTTGAAACGATTCGTGATGTAGTAAATCGGCCGCTCGCCGAACACTGACGGAAGATCGGGCAAAGGCTCGGCTCCTATCCGCGCGGCCTCGGCCGCGTCGCCCGCGGCCAGCGCGCGCAAGCGCGCCATGCCGCGCGGGCCCTGCCGGATGTGAAGCGGGAAGGTCATGCAGTCGCGCATCTGACGGGGCTCGGGCAAAGGTGCGAGCAATCGCACCGCGTCGAGCGGCCGGGACAGATCCTCTTCCGCGCGCCGTTGCGCGAAGATCGCGCGCGCCAGATCGAGCCCCGCCTCGTCCGCGTCGATCAATTCGAGCATCGAGTCGAACGGCGCATGGCGGCCCGCGCGCGCGGCGGCGGCCGCCAGATCGAAGATCCGCGTCTCGTCCGCATGGACCAGTCCGATCCGCGCTTGTCCAGCCGCCTCGAAGGTCGCCAGTTTCATCGCGTCCTCATTCCGCGAAAGCCCGCGCACGGGTCCGTTTGACGGCGGGCACGAGCACCGAAGCGAGCAGCGCGGCCGCCAGCAGCAGGAACGCAGCGCTGATCGGCCGCGTCGCGAAGACCCACGGATCGCCGGCCGACAGGATCAGCGCGCGGCGCAGGAATTCCTCCATCATCGGGCCCAGCACGAAGCCGAGCAGCAGCGGCGCGGGGCCGCAATCCAGCCGGTTGAGCGCGTAGCCCAGGATTCCGAACAGCGCCATCAGATGCACGTCGAACGTGGCGTTGGAGAGGCTGTAGGCGCCGATCGCGCAGAACGCCAGAATGGCGGGAAACAGATAGCCGTAAGGCACGCGCAACAGCCGCACCCAAACCCCGATCAAGGGCAGATTGAGGGCGAGCAGCATCGCGTTGCCGATCCACATCGACGCGATCAGGCCCCAAAACAGCGCGGGCTGGTCGGTCATCACCGACGGGCCCGGCTGGATGCCGTGCACGATCATCGCGCCGATCATCAGCGCCATCACCGGGTTGGCGGGGATGCCGAGCGTCAGCATCGGGATGAACGAGGTTTGCGCACCGGCATTGTTGGCCGCTTCGGGGCCGGCGACGCCCTCGATCGCCCCCGTACCCAGCTCGTCGCGATGGGCCGAGACCTTCTTTTCCAGCGCGTAAGCGCCGAACGCGGCGAGGATCGGTCCGCCGCCGGGAAGGATGCCCAGCGCCGAGCCGAGCGCGGTGCCGCGCAGGATGGGGGCCGCCATGCGCCGCCAGTCTTCGCGCGCCGGCCAGAGTCCGCCGAGGGCGTGCGTCGCCACTTCGCGCCGTGCCGCGCGCTGCAGATCGGCCATGATTTCGCCGATCCCGAACATGCCCATCGCCACGACCACGAAGCCGATGCCGTCGGCGAGTTGGGGCAGGCCGAAGGTGAACCGCGCCGTGCCCGAGGTCACGTCGGTGCCGGCCGTGCCGAGCAGCAATCCGAGCGTGGCCATGCCCGCCGCGTGCAGGATCGAGCCGTGCGCCAGCACCATCGCGGCGACCAGCCCCAAGACCATCAAGGAGAAATAGTCCGCCGGCCGGAACGCCAGCGCGATCTCGGCCAAAGGCGGGCCGAACAGCGCGATGAGAAAAGTCCCCGCCGTGCCGGCGACGAACGAGCCGATCGCCGCGGCCGCCAGGGCTTGGCCGGCCCGGCCGGCGCGCGCCATGCGATGACCGTCGATCGCGGTCACGACCGACGAGGCCTCGCCGGGAAGATTGACGAGGATCGCCGTCGTCGAGCCGCCGTACTGCGCGCCGTAGTAGATGCCGGCGAGCATGATGAGCGCGGTCGTGGGCGCCAAACCGAACGTCACGGGCAGCAGCATCGCCACCGTCGCCGCCGGCCCGAGCCCGGGCAGCACGCCGATCGCCGTGCCGAGCACGACGCCGATGAGGCAGTAAAGAAGATTGATCGGCGTCGCCGCCGTTTCGAGTCCGAGCAGAAGATTGGCGGCGAGGTCCATCCGGATCAGCGCCAGAACGGCTTCACGGGCAGGCCCAAGCCCACGACGAACACCAGGGCGCAAGCGCCGACGAAACCGGCGAGGATGGCGAGCTTGCGCCAGGCGGGTCGGAAGTCGCGGTCCGCGAAGGCGGCGATCGCGCAGAGCGCGGCGAGGGCGGGGACGAAGCCGGCGCGCTCGAGCAAGAGGGCGAAGGCCACGCAAGCGCCGGTCACGAACAGGACCGGCCGCACGGCAAGCGCCAAGACTTGCGCGCCCGGACGCAAGAGTCCGCGCAAGATCGACGCGACGCCGATGGCGAGCAGCACGCCGGCCACCAGCATCGGAAAGTAGCCGCTGCCCATGCGCGCCGCGGTGCCCAGGCGATAGTCGCGCGCGATCCAGAACGCCGCGACGGCGATGGCGACGTAGAGCGCGCCCGCCCAGACGTCCCGCGACCGGTGCGCGCCTTGGGCCATGGCTCAGACCGTCCGGGCGGCGGCGATTTCGCGCCGGCGCGCGGCCGCGCGTTCGGCGAGAAACGCTTTGAAGCGCGCTTGGGTCGCGGCGATCTCCGCTTGCGTCCAGCGCCGGAAGCCGCGGCCCGCGCGCATGCCCGTGGCGCCGTCGGCGACCGCTTGGACGAGATGCGGGTGGGGTTCGGGCGTCGTGTCGAGATGCGGCATGATGACCTTGTGGATCGCCAAGGTGAGATCGAGACCGATCATATCCGATTGTTCGAGCGGACCGAGCACGCCGAGCCGCGCGCCGAACCCTTCGCGAACCACCAGATCGAGCGTCGCCGCGTCGCACACGCCGCCGGCGACCAAGGCGATCGCTTCGCGCTTGAGCGCGTGCTGCAGCCGGTTGCCGACGAAGCCCGGCACGTCGCGGCGCACATGCACGGGCAGCATGTCGACGTCGCGCAAGACGTCCATGACCCAGGCGACGATCCGCGGGTCGCTGCGCTCGGTCTGCACGACCTCCACCAACCGCACCGCGTAGGGCGGATTCCAGAAATGCGTACCGACCAAGCGGCCGCCGTCGCGGACCTTGCGGCCGATCTCCCCGACCGGAATCGCCGACGTGTTGGTGGCCAGGACCGCGCCCGGCGGTGCGAGCGCTTCGAGCCGTTCGAAGATCTCGGCCTTGAGCGCCGGGTTCTCGGGTGCGGCCTCGACGATCAAATCCGCGCCGTCGACCGCTTGCGCGAGATCCCCGGTCGCGGAAATCCGGTCGAGCGCGCCCGCGTCGAGATCGAGCAGGGCGAGGACTTCCCCGACCCGGCGCGCGAGGGAGTCGCGCGCCGCGGCCGAGGGGTCCTGGACCGTCACGCGCCAGCCGGCGGTGGCGAAGACCTGGGCGATGGCGTGGCCCATCAGGCCCGCGCCCACCACCGCCAAGCGCCCGCCGCGCGTCGGGGCGGGGTCAGTCAAGGGTGATCTTCGCCGCCCGGATCTGCGCGGCGGCGACCTTGGCGTCGGCCTCGACGAAGGAAGCGAATTCGGCCGGGCTGTTGGGTGCCGCGATCAGCGCGTGATCGGCGCGCCACTTGGCTTGCACGGCGGGATCGGCGAGCACCTTGTTGATTTCCTGGCTCATGCGCCGGACGATCGCGTCGGGCACGCCGCGCGGCGCGAAGATGCCGAGCCAGGCGGAAACGACGAAGTCCCGGTTCAACTCCGTCAGCGCGGGCACGTCGGGCAGGTGCGTCGAGCGCCGGTCGGCGATCACCGCAAGACCCTTCAGACGGCCGGCGGCGATGTGCTGGCGCGCCGCACCGACCGCGAACAGCGACAGATCGACCTCGCCCTTGATCACGGCCTCCAGCGCGGGGCCGGCGCCGCGATAGGGCACGTGGGTGAACTTCGCGCCGGTATGGCCGTTGAACCATTCGAGATAGAGATGGCCCATCGAGCCGTTGCCGAACGTGCTGAAGGTCGCGGGCTTCGTGCGGCTCGCTTGGATCGCCTCGGCGAGGGTGCGCGGGGCGAAGCCCGCGGCGGCGACGATGATCTGCTCGATCTCGGCGGCCTTGGCGATCGGGATCAGATCCTTGGCCGGGTCGTAGGGCAGCCGCGCGTAAAGTACCGGGTTGAAGGTGATCGAGTCGTTGTTGGTGATGCAGTAGGTGTATCCGTCGGCGGCGGCGCGCGCGCACGCCTCCATGCCCACGATCGCGTTCGCACCGGGCCGGTTGTCGACGACGATCGGCTGGCGCAGCGCTTCGCCCATCGGCTGCGCCATCGCGCGCGCGACCGTGTCGGTGGCGCCGCCGGGCGGGAAGGGGACGATCAGGCGGATCGGCCGGGCGGGGAATTCCTGGGCGAGCGCCGCGGGCGCGGCGAGTGCGGCGCCGATCAGCAATATCGCGAGCGTACGGAACGCGGGCATGGCGGTTTCCTCCTCGATTACGCGGCGGTGTATCCGCCGTCGATATAGACGACCTGGCCGGTGCAGAAATCCGACGCCGGCGAGGCGAGATAAAGCGTGATGCCGATCAGGTCCTGGGGTTCGCCCAGCCGGCCGAGCGGCGTGCGCGCGAGCGAGCGTTCGCGCGCCTGGCGGCCTTTGTCGTCGTCGGCGAACATCCAGGCGGTGAGCGCCGAGCGGAAGACCGTCGGCGCGATCGCGTTGACGCAGATTCCGTGCTTGCCCCATTCGGCGGCGAGCGCGCGGGTCATCGCGTCGGCGGCGCCCTTGGAGGCGCAATAGGCGGTGTAGCCGTAGGCGTTGCCCAGGCGCCCGCGCACCGAAGACAGGAACACGACCTTGCCGCGCGTGCCGGTCGCCACGAACCGCCGTCCCGCCGCCTTGGCGATCAGCCACGCGCCGCGCACATTGGCGTCCATGACGCCTTGCCACTCGGCCACCGGCATCGCGTCGATCGTGCCGACTTTGTTGATCCCGTGCGCGACGATCAGGATATCGAGCCGTCCGAAGCGCGCCATCGCGGCTTCGGCGATCGCGTCGGCGTCGGCCTCGGTGTCCGGGCGCCGCGCCACGGTTTCGATCTCCGCGCCGGTCGCGCGGGCGGCGGCGGCCGTGGCTTCCAAGCCGGCCGCGTCGCCCGAGGCGAGCACGAGCTTGACGCCGAGCGCGCCGAGCGACGTGGCGCAGACTCGGCCATAGGCGCCCGAAGCGCCGGTCACGATCGCGACTTTGCCCGCGACGTCGAACAGCGCGAGCGGCCGGATGGCGGCGTCGTTCATGGCGCCGCCTTCGGCGTGGCCATGACCACCAGGATCGACGCCGGTTCGGGCCCGCGATTCTCCAGGCGGCGCGCCTCGCCCGCCGGGATCAGGCAGGAATCGTGACGCGCAAGGACCGTCTCGCCGTCCGCCGTGGCGACCACGATCTCGCCGCGCACGACGAAATACACCCGTTCGGCCGGTGCGGCCCCGTGCGACGCGCCGCCTTTGGGCAGGATATGCGACAGCCCGCACCAGAAAGCGCCGGCGGGCGAGGCTTCCATCCCCTGCAAGCGCAGCGAGGCCACGCCCGTGTGGTTGGGCGCCTCGTAGTGTTTGGCGTCGCGCAAGCGGGTCACGTGCATGGCGCGTTCCCGCCGCCGATCCGGAACGTCCGGTGCGGATCGAGCACGGCGACCAGGCGCACGCCGCTGCCGTCGCCTTGCGGCCAGCGCCAGGGAAACGCCATGAAGGTGCAACGCTTGCCGGTGATCTTGTCGAGGTCGCCGCCGACATTCTCGATCCCCGGAATGCCGTTCCCCATGAGAGTTTTGTGCGCGGGCTCCCACAAGGGGAAATCGGCCATCACGTCGCGGCCGGTCTCGCGCCGGTACTCGGCGGCGAGATGCGGCATGGTCGGGCCGGGGCCGTGCGGGACCATATAGGTGCCCAGCGGATGGTCGAGCGCCTGGACGTCGATCGCCACCAATTTCACCTTGCGCGCGACCAGCCACTCGGCGGCCTCCCGGTAGAGTCCGGGAGAATAGGCGTAGTAGTCCTCGTTGTCGCCGAAGGCGCGATGCGAGCCCGTGTTGATCACGACGATGTCGCCGGGTTCGATCTTGGGCGTGGCCGCTTCGAGATCGGCGGACGTGACGACGCCCCACTTGCCCTTGGGAATCGACACCGCCACACCGGTGCCGAAGAACCGCCACAGCTCGTAGCCGGTCAGGCTCGGCGTGTCCTCGAGCACGTGGATCGGCGCGTCCATGTGGGTGCCGCGATGCATGATGAACTCGGCGTGCATGGTGCACATGCCGTGCTTGGCGTGATACTCGACCGCCGCCACGCTCAAGGTGCGCGACGGGCCGGTGCCGCCGCCCGGCCATTGCGGCATGCCGTGGCCCCAGCGATGGCTGAGATCGAAGAATTCGAGCGGGCGGGCGTCGTCCATGGGGGCTTCGCGTCCTTCAGGAATCGAGGCGATGGCGGCCGGCGCGATCGCGCATCGCGACCAGGCGGACGACGCACGCGTCGCCCTCGGTCCAGCGCCAGGGCATCGCGTGCAGCGCGCAACGCGAGCCGGCGACCGCGTCGGCGTCGCCGCCGACCTGCTCGATGGTCGGAATTCCGGCGCGCAACAGCGCGCGATGCGCGCAATTCCAATCGGGGAAGTCGGCGGACGCCTTGCGCCCGGTCGCCGCCTCGTAGTCGGCGACGAGAGTCTTGATGTGGGGCCCGTTGCGATGGGCCCCCAGCGAGGTCGCGAGCGGATGGTCGATCTGGGGCGTATCGACGGCGACCAGCCGGACCTTGAGCGCGATCAGCCACTCGGCGGCGGAAAGATCGAGCCCGGGCGCGTGGCCGAAATAGGCTTGGCTGTCGGAATAATGCCGGTGCCAGCCGGTGACGACGACCACGATGTCGCCCTCGCGGATGGCGGGCCGGGCGGCTTCGAGATCGGCGGCGGCGACGCGCTCCCACTTCCCCTTGGGGATCGACACGACGACGCCGTTGCCGAAGAAACGGTCGAGCGCCAGCCGCCCGACCGCCGTTCCGCCGGCGATCAGATGCAAAGGCGCGTTGACATGCGTGGAAACGTGCATCGTGGCGGCGATGCGCTGGGTCATCGAACCGTGCTTGGCGTGGTAGGCGACGCGCTCGATGCGGATGTCTTCGAGGCCCGGCCGGATCGGGCTGAAATGCCCCCAGGGATGCGACAGGTCGAATAGCTCCAAGCCCGTGACGGGATCGACGGCGGCTGTCATTGTGCGGTCCACTCCCCTGGGGGTCAGCGACCCCGGACGGAAGCTTGCCCCGACAAGCCGGGCGCCGTGAAATGGGAATTCTCGATGAAGTCAGAAGTCAATCCGATGAGTCTCACCTTGCGCCAGCTGCGCGCGTTCGCGGCCGTGGCGCGATTGGGCGGATTCACGGCGGCGGCCAAGCGCCTGCATCTGACCCAATCGGCGCTGAGCGGGCTGGTCCGCGATCTCGAAGCGAATTTGGGCGTGCGTCTGTTCGACCGGACCACCCGCGCGGTGGCGCTGACGGCCGCGGGCCGCGATTTCCTGCCGCTCGCCTCGCGCGTGCTCGACGACATCCAGGACGCGGCGACGCGCATTTCCGGCGTCGCGCGCGGCGATCTGGGCGTCGTGCGCGTGGCGGCCATGGAGCTGATGTCGAGCACCTTGCTGCCGCCGATCGTCGCGCGATTCGAGCGCGCCAATCCGGGCGTGGAAGTCCGCGTGTCCGACGCCGTGCTCGAACGCGTGCTCGAGCGCGTCCGGCTGGGCGAGGTCGATTTGGGCATTGGCCCCGAGCCGGCGCCCGATCCCGAGCTCGACCGGACGCCGCTGCTCACGGCGCCGTTCCTGTTCGTGTGTCCGCGCGGCCATCGCCTCGCGCGCAAGCGGACGGTGGCGTGGCGCGACTTCGCGGGCGAACGCTTCATCACGATGATCCGCAATCTCCGCGACCGGATCCTGGCCGACCCGCAAGGCTGGTCGGAGGATCTCGATCCCGCGCGGATCCGGGAGGTGGCGTTGCTCACCACGGCGCTCGGGATGGTACGCGCGGGGCTCGGCGTCTCCGCCTGCCCGAGCTACGGCTTGCCGCTGGTGCGCGGGTTCGGCTTGGTCGCGCGGCCGCTGGTGTCGCCGGCGCTCGACGTCGAACTCTTCGTGTTCACCCGCAAAGGGCGCGGCCTGTCGCCGGCGGCCAGGCGGTTCGTGGCGGCGTTGCGCGGCGATCTCGAGGGCGCCGGTCACGACATCAAGGTGGACGCGCGCGCGACTTAGAGCGGGTTGTTTTTTGGTGGAAGCGCAGTGCCGACCTCGTGGTTCGACGCGGACGTCAATTGACGTCCGCACCATGAGGTACGAAAGTCGGCCACGTCCTGAGCTTGACGAAGGAGGGGCCGGTCCAAGACCGCTGTCGCTAAAGCGCATCTTGCTCTAGCAGCCTGCTAGACGTCCTTCGCCAGCCGCGCCGCCACGCGATAGGCGAGCGCCATCGCGGTCAGCACCGGATTGAAGCCGCCGTTCGTCACGTGCAGCGAGGTGTCGGCGATCGCCAGACCCGGCACGCCCCAAACGCGGCCCCACGGGTCGGTCGCGGAATTCTTCGGATCGTCGCCCATCCGCGCCGTACCCGCTTGATGCTGGCCGGCTGACAAACGCGGTTCGATCGCCTGGGTCCAGATCCTTCGCGCGCCGGATGCGCGCATCCATTCTTCCGCCTTGCCGAGCATGAAGCGCGCGGTGCGCAAAGTCTCGGGATGGCAAATGCCCGAGAGCCGCGCGACCGGCACGCCGTTCGCGTCCGTCACCGT
>JAMNXK010000013.1 GCA_023653245.1 Tagaea sp. | reverse complement strand
GTGCCTTGCGGAGGATCTCGCTCTTGTTGGTTTCGGCCTCTTCGGCGACGCGGTCGATTTCGCGATTGAGGTCGTCGGAGAGGACGACATTGAAGCGGACGCTCATCGGGACTTCCTCATGGCGATGCGGAGATTATGTGCCGAATATACGCATTATCGGCGCATCGATCAAGGGCGTGCGGGCTTCCGTGAAGCCATCCATTGCCGTCGAACCGGCAATCACCAGTCTCCCACTTCGATGGATCGACGCGTTATGGCGAAACGTCGCGAAAGCGGGAATGCAACTTGCCGAGGCCGGAGTCGCTCGATAGCATGTCCGACAAACCTACCTGGTATGTCGGACACCGCCATGGCCAAACCAAGACCGATAGTCCGCGCGCCGAAGCGCAAATCGCCGCCCAGCGCGGGCCGCCGCTTCGGTGCGGCCGCCATCCGCAAGGCCGACGCGGCGGGCGGCAAGACCAAGAAGCTCTCGGCCCGGGTACCGGAATCGCTGATCGCGCAAGCGCGCGAGGTCTCGGGGATCGAACGCGACGGCGATCTCGTCAAGGCGGGCTTGGCGGCCTTGGCCGCACCCAACGCGTTCGGCGCCTGGCTCATCGCCAACGAAGGGACATTGCCCGAAGATTTCGAGCTCGATGTCTGACTTCGATCCGCTGGATCGCGCCAGGACGCCCCTCGTCCGGCGCGCGATGGGGGATTTGAATTTCGACGTGGCCGCCGTCGCCAGGGCCGGCCTGCCGCTCGTTCTCGACACCAACGCGATCGTCGCGGCATTGCAGGGCAAGCTGCCCCGGCCGGTCCGCGAACTCGTGGCGCTATCGCGTGCTTTCGCCTCGTCGGTCGTCGTGGGCGAGATCACGCAAGGCTTCTACAATCTCGACGCGGCCGATCCGCGCACCAAGGCCAACCGCGCGCAAATCGGTCTTGTCTTGGACGAACTCTCGCGGATCGAGACGATCGTACCGACGCACGACGATTGGCGCCTGGCCAATGCCGTTCTCGCGTCGCTCGGCCGGCGCAGAAAATTCACCAAGGAAAAACGCCGCGAAACGCTCGCCGACGCGCTGATCTACACGAGCATTCGTCGGGCCGGCGCCTGCCTGGTCACCGCGAATACGCGCGATTTTGACCTGCTCGAACAGGCGCTGCTGGGCGGGCGGGTGCTGTATTTCGCGCCGGCCTGAGCGGGATGTGTTCTGTCGGACGCACGGTGCCGACCTCATGGTTCGATGCGGACGTCAATTGACGTCCGCACCATGAGGTTTGAAAGTAGGCCTCGTCCTGAGCTTGTCGAAGGAGAGGCCGGTCCAAGATTGCTGCCGCCAAGACACGTCCAGCTCTAGACCCCCTGTTGGTTCTCAGAAAACTTGAGACTCGGTGCTTTGGCAAGTGCTTAAAATCCTGTCAGTCTCATGCATTCGAGTTCACGGGTTTGTGCACGAATAAATGAGACTACGCGTCAGAAATCGAAGAATAATTGAGACTCTGATTTTCAACATTTCCGAATCAATCACTTACTGGCTCGCCTATTCTGTTGCGTGAATGAACCGCCCCGGGATTGTCGGAGGCTCCAACTCTTGAGAAGGTGGAGCCATGAGGAGCAAGACGACGAACAAGTTTTCGCCCGAGGTCCGTAGCCGGGCAGTCCGGCTGGTCCTCGATCACGAACACGAGCATCCGTCGCGTTGGGCTTCTATCTCGTCGGTCGCCGGCAAGATCGGCTGCACGGCACAGACGCTGAACGAGTGGATCAAGAAGGTCGAGATCGACGGCGACAGCCGCGCCGGCGTACCGAGCGACATGGCCGCCAAGATGAAGGCGCTCGAACGCGAGAACCGGGAGCTCCGCCAAGCGAACGAGATCCTGCGCAAGGCGTCGGCGTATTTTGCCCAGGCGGAGCTCGACCGCCGGTTCAAGCCATGATCGGCTTCATCGACGATCATCGCCAGGCGTATGGGGTCGAGCCGATCTGCAGGGTTCTGCCGATCGCCCCATCGACCTACCGCGATCACGTCGCCAAACGCGTCGATCCCTCGAAGCTTTCGGCGCGGGCGCAGCGGGATCGGGCGCTACGACCGGAGATCGCGCGCGTGTTCGCCGAGAACTTCGAGGTCTATGGTGCCCGCAAGGTCTGGCGGCAGTTGGGACGCGAAGGCGTGCCCGTCGCACGCTGCACGGTCGAGCGCCTGATGGCCGATCTGGGTCTGCAAGGCGCCATTCGCGGCAAACCCGTCCGGACGACGATCTCCGACAAGGCCGCACCATGCCCGCTGGATCATGTGAACCGCCAGTTCCATGCCCCTGCACCCAATCTGCTTTGGCTGTCGGACTTTACCTACGTCAGCACCTGGTCGGGCTTCGTCTATGTGGCCTTCGTGATCGACGCCTACGCCAGGCGCATCGTCGGCTGGCGCGTCAGCCGGACGGCGCATGCCAACTTCGTGCTGGACGCGCTGGAGCAAGCACTGCACGAACGCAGGCCCGTTCATCGGGCCGGACTGGTGCATCATTCCGACAGAGGGTCGCAATACGTGTCCATAAAATGCACCGAGCGCCTTGCGCAAGCGGGCATCGAGCCGTCCGTCGGCAGTGTGGGCGACAGCTACGACAACGC
This sequence comes from Tagaea sp., assembly GCA_023653245.1. The sequence continues at coordinate 16,034 of JAMNXK010000013.1, read as the reverse complement.
ACTCGCCGAAACGATCAACGGCCTCTACAAGGCCGAGGTCATTCATCGGCGCGGTCCCTGGCGGAACTTCGAAGCCGTCGAGGTCGCGACGCTGACCTGGGTAGGCTGGTTCAACAATCGTCGGCTGCTGGAGCCGATCGGCAACATCCCGCCGGCCGAAGCCGAGGCGCGCCTCTACGCTATGCTCGACGAGCAAAAACCGGCAGCGTGACTCAAACCAAACAGCCTCCGGCAATCCCGGGTCGTTTGTGGATGCCCCCGGTATTGCAAGGTGATTCTCCGACTCCTTTTACGGCTTGGCGCTTCAATCGCTCGTGTGTCAGGCCTCATGATGTGGCCTGCTGTGTGCCACGGGCCGGTATGCAGTTCGAAGAACAGAGTCCACATCGGTTCAGAGAGCTTTGATGCTCGAGCCCCGGGACTGGTTTTCCCCATTCTGAACATTGAAGTCCTTGCCGCATAATTCGTCGGTCGATCTCCTCGCCACGGCTTTCGGCCCCTAAGCGCTTGTCGCTTCGCCTTTTGTTGAAGGCTGACGGATCACGCCATTCGGTAATTCTGGTTCCGCGTCATCATTGCCCAGATGATCCGAGCCATTTTGTTGGCAAGCGCAACCGCTGCCACCATCCGTGGCTTGCGCCCAAGTACACGACCCAACCAGTTTTCGGGCAACACCCCCTTGCGTACGATCCATCGAATACGGCTCATGGCGCCCACGATCAGAAGCTTTCGGATGTCGGCCTGCCCCATTTTGCTGACGCCACCGAGACGGGTTTTTCCACCTGTCGAGCGTTGTCGTGGAACGAGTCCAAGCCAGGCGGCAAAGTTTCTGCCGCTTGAGAAGGCCCGCAGGTCGGGAGCGAACGCCATGATGGCGCCGGCAGTCACCGGCCCGACGCCAGGAACCGTGCAAAGCCGCCGCATCTCTTCGTTGACCTTAGTCGCCGCCCGCAGCTTGAGTGTCAGCTCGTCGATCCGAGCGGTCAATACGTCGATCTGGTCCAGATAAAGACGCACGACCTGCCTTACCGCTTCAGGCAGGTCTATGGCATCGTCCTTCATCAGGCCAGCAACAGACTTGAGATTAGCCGGGCCTTGGGCGACGACCACACCGAACTCAGCCAGATGGCCGCGTAATGCGTTGATGAGCTGCGTACGCTGGCCAACGAAGCATTGATGCGTGCGAAACGCGACGGCGCGGGCCTGATGATCCGCACTCTTCACCGCAACATAATGCAGGTTCGGCCGGAGTGCCGCTTCCGCGATCGTCGCAGCGTCGGCGGCATCGTTTTTCTGCCGTTTGACAAATGGCTTAACGTAGATCGGCGGAATCAGCCTGACATCGTGCCCGAGAGCTTGCGCGAAACGACCCCAAAAATGGCTTGTCGCGCAGGCTTCCATCGCGACGATGCACTGCGGTTGCTCGGTCAAAATCTTCTCGAGTTTCGCGCGCGAGACCGTCCGATTGAACAGAACCGCCCCGCCTGGACCTGTCGCGCAAATCTGAAAGCTACGCTTTGCAAGATCGATCGCCAAAATCTGAATGTCGGTCATGCCATCCTCCTTCTCCGGCGCTTCATGCGCCAGTCGGGCACCTTACGATGCCGGTGGGAGGGGGCATCCACACCATCAGTTCAGTCTTTTGCCCGCAAGGGCGTGCTGGTTCAAGTCCGGGCTGAGGCACCACGCCGCCCGGCACGCCCCCTGCAACACCTCCGGCTGGTATGAACGCGATCTCGGGGGTTATCGACATATTGCTGGTCGATTCCGACGCTTCGCGCGCCGCATTGGTGCGCGAGGCCTTGGACGGCTCCGGCTATCGCATCGTCGCCATTCTCGGGCGTGGCGAGGATCTGCTCGCGGGGATCGCGCGGCACAAGCCGGGCCTAGTGATCGTCGATATCGATTCGCCCGACCGCGATACGCTCGATTCCATGCGCGCGGTGACGGAAGCGGGGGCGCGGCCGGTGGTCATGTTCGTCGACGAAACCGACGAGGAAGCGACGCGCGAGGCCATCCGGGCGGGCGTGAGCGCCTATATCGTCGATGGGTTGGCGCCCAAGCGCGTGAAGCCGATTCTCGACGTCGCCGTGGCGCGGTTCCGCGAGCATCGGCGTCTGACCGAGGAGCGCGACGCCGCGCGCGCCGATCTCGAAGCGCGCAAGACCATCGAACGCGCCAAAGGCATTCTGATGGAAAGCCGCAGTCTAAGCGAAGACGCGGCCTACAAAACGCTGCGCAAACTCGCCATGGACCGCAAACAGCGGCTGGTCGACGTTGCGCGCGACACGATCGCGTTCGCCGATCTTCTCAAGGGTTAAGCGCTCGAAATTTGGGCGTCCTCGCGCACCCGTTGCCCGTTTTTTGCTGCGTCGCACACCTTTTCGCCATTCCCCGGCTTGGGGTACGGGGCGACGAAAGCGCTTGAAATGTAGCGAGTTCGTGGCGTCTTGACGCGACTGGCATGCGCGTTGCTGAAGGCCTCGGTGCACTGCACGCGTGCGTTCGTGGACCCGGCAATGGCGCCGGACCCCTGCGGCGCATGCCGGAAACGGGACAACGGCGTCCCGCAGAAGCGTTGGCGATCGCTCCGTCGGGAGCGCGCGCGACGAATCTGCGGACGCCGTTTTCGCTTTTGGAGGCCGCGTGAAACGCGAGGGCGAAATCGACGGGTTGGAGAAACGGACGCTGACGCTCGGCTTCGTGCCGCTCGCCGACTGCGCGCCGTTGGTCGTCGCGCGAGAGCGGGGCTTTTTCGAAAGTTTCGGCCTGTCGGTCGATCTCAGCCGTGAAGCGTCGTGGGCGACGGTACGCGACAAGGTCGCGGTCGAAGCGCTGGATGGCGCGCAGATGCTGGCGGCGATGCCGCTCGCCGCAACGCTCGGCCTCGACGGCTTGCGCGCGCCCATGCTTACCGGCTTGTCGCTCGATCTGAACGGCAACGGCATCGTCCTATCGCGCGCCTTGTGGGCTGAGATGGCGCCCGCGCGCGAGACTCCCGCCGCGATCGGCGAAGCTTTGGCGCGGACCGTGGCGTCGCGCGCGGCGCGGGGCCTGCCCAAGCTGCGCTTGGCCGTCACCTTCCCGCATTCGAGCCACAATTATCTCTTGCGCCATTGGCTGGCGGCGAGCGGCATCGACCCCGACGCCGATCTGCGCCTGACGATCGTGCCGCCGCCGCGCATGCTCGCCCATCTGATCGAAGGCGACATCGACGGCTACTGCGTCGGCGCCCCTTGGGGCCAAATCGCGGTCGATCTGGGCGTGGGGCGCTTGGCGCTGACCACCTACGACGTCTGGAACAACCATCCCGAAAAAGTGCTTGGCGTCACGCGCGCTTGGGCGGAGCGCCATCCCAACGCGCACCTCGCGCTCGTGATGGCGGTGCTCTCGGCGTGCCGTTGGCTCGACGCGCCGGACAACCGGCTGGACGCGGCGCGGCTTCTGGCCCAGACGCGCTATGTCGATACGCCCGTCGAAGCGCTCGAAGCCACGCTGTGCGGAAGATTGCTCACCGGAGCCGGCATCCGCGCGCTGCCCGACTTCCATGTCTTCCATCGCTACGCCGCGAATTTCCCCTGGCGCAGCCACGCGCTGTGGGCGCTCGCGCAGATGCGCCGCTGGCGCCAGATCGGCGCGAACATCGACGATCGCGCGCTCGCCGACGCCGTCTACCGCCCCGATATCTACCGCGCCGCCGCGCGCCGGATCGGGCTCGACGCGCCCGACGCCGATTTCAAGAGCGAAGGCACGCAGGCCGGAATTCACGCGTTCGCGGGTGCCGAAGGCGCCATCGAACTCGGACCCGATCTTTTCTGCGACGGCGCGATTTTCGAGCCGCCCGCGCGTTCCGCCAACCGTCTAACCGAGGAGTCCGACGCATGACCCGGAAATTCACCCGCCGTTCCTTGTTGCGCGGCACCGCCGCGACCGCCGCTTTGTTCGCCGCGGCGCGCGCGAGTCTCCCCGCCGGCGCTTTCGCCCAAGGTGCGGGTCCCGAAACGCGCAGAGCCACGCTCGGCTATATCGCGCTGACCGACTCCGCCCCGCTGATCATCGCCAAGGAACGCGGGCTGTTCGCCAAACATGGCGTGCCGGACGTCGACGTGTCCAAGCAGGCCTCATGGGGAGCGACGCGCGACAACATCGTGCTGGGCGGCGAGCGCAACGGCATCGATGGTGCCCATATCCTGCGCCCGATGGTGCATCTGATCTCCTCGGGCAGCGTCACGCAGAACAACGTGCCCACGCCGCTCTACACGATTCTCAATCTCAGCGAAGACTGCCAGGGCATTTCGGTCTCCAACGAGTACAAGGACCTCAATGTCGGCAAGGACGCTTCGCCCTTGAAGGCGGCGTTCGAACGCAAGCGCGCGCGCGGCGGAGAATTGACGGCCGCCGTCACCTTCCCCGGCGGCACGCACGATCTGTGGATGCGCTACTGGCTCGCCGCGGGCGGCATCGATCCGGACAGCGAAATCCGCGTGATCGTCGTCCCGCCGCCGCAAATGGTCGCCAATATGCGCGTCGGCAATATGGACACGTTCTGCGTGGGCGAACCTTGGAACGAGCAGCTCGTCAACCAGGGCATCGGCTACACCGCCGTGACGACGGGCGAGCTGTGGTTCAAGCATCCCGAAAAGGTCCTCGGCATGCGCGCCGAGTGGGTCGACCGCAATCCGCGCGCCACGCAAGCGATCCTGATGGCCGTCATGGAAGCCCAGCAATGGTGCGAAGCCATGGACAACAAGGACGAGCTCGCAAACATCGTCGGCCGCCGCCAATGGTTCAACGTGCCGCCCGCCGACATCGTCGGCCGTCTGAAGGGCGACATCAATTACGGCAATGGCCGCATCGTGCGCGGCTCCGACCAACTGATGAAATTCTGGGGCGAGAGCGGTGCGGTCTCCTACCCTTGGAAGAGTCTCGACACGTGGTTCATGACCGAAAACATGCGTTGGGGCCGGTACCGTCCCGATTTCGACGTGAAGGGCCTCGTCGACCGCTCGAACCGGTCCGACCTATGGACCGCGGCCGCGCGCACGCTGGGCGTCGCCAACGCGCCCACCGGCGACAGCCGCGGGGTGGAGACGTTCTTCGACGGCGTGAAGTTCGATCCCGCCAAGCCGATGGATTATTTGCGCGCCCAACGCATCAAGCGCGCCGCCGTCTGAAGGAACGACGAAAATGGGACTCCCCGCCCGCAATATCGACGCGGCCGAGCCGGCGCCGATAGCACGCCCGCCGGCCGCGATCCTCAAGCTCGAACGCGCCAAGCCGAGCCTGGCCGAGCACGCTGCACCGGTCTTGAAGGCGCTCTGGGTCAACCTGCTGCCGCCCTTGGTCGTGCTCGCCGCGATCTTGGGCATATGGCAGATCGCTTTCGATCGGCCCGGCGCGACGTTGCCCGCGCCCACTGTCGTCTGGCAGCAGGCGCACGACCTGATCTTGGAACCGTTCTACGTCGCCGGTTCCCAGGATATGGGCCTTGGCTGGCGCGTGCTGACGTCGCTCGAGCGCGTGATGATCGGATTCGGCTTCGCGGCGCTGGCGGGTATCCTGATCGGCACGATCGTCGGCCAATCGGTCTGGGCGATGCGCGGGCTCGACCCGATCTTCCAGATCCTTCGGACGGTACCTCCGCTGGCCTGGCTGCCGATCTCGCTCGCCGCATTCCGCGATTCAAATCCCTCGGCGATTTTCGTGATCTTCATCACGGCGATCTGGCCGATCCTGATCAACACGGCCGTCGGCGTGCGCAACATCCCGCAGGACTACCGCAACGTAGCGCAGGTGCTGCGACTCAATCACCTCGAGTTCTTCGCCAAGATCATGCTGCCGGCGGCGGCCCCCTACATCTTCACGGGGTTGCGCATCGGCATCGGGCTGGCGTGGCTCGCCATCGTCGCGGCCGAAATGCTGACCGGCGGCGTGGGCATCGGCTTCTTCATCTGGGACGCGTGGAACTCCTCGCGCATTCCCGACATCGTGGTGGCGCTGGTCTATATCGGCCTCGTGGGTTTCGCCCTCGACCGGATCGTCGCCTTCGCCGCCACGCGCGTGACGCGCGGCACCGCCGCCAACTGAGGGAGCCTTCGATGAGCATCCAAAGCGCCTATCTGAAGCTCGACCGGATCGACAAATCCTTCGCGCGCGGCAATGCCGTCAGCGACGTCTTGCGCGACGTCAATCTCGAGATCCGGCGCGGCGAGTACGTGTCGATCATCGGCCACTCGGGCTGCGGCAAGTCGACGCTGCTCAACATCGTCGCGGGCCTGACCGACACCACGCGCGGCGTGGTGTTCCTCGAAGGCCAAGCGGTGGAGGAGCCCGGTCCCGATCGCGCGGTCGTGTTCCAGAATCATTCGCTTCTGCCCTGGCTCACCGTCTACGACAACGTACGCCTGGCGGTGGACAAGGTGTTCAAGGGGAGGAAGTCGAAGGCCGAGCGCCACGAATGGACGATGCATAAGCTCGACCTCGTCCATATGGCGCACGCCAAGGACAAACGTCCGGCGGAAATCTCGGGCGGCATGAAGCAGCGCGTAGGGATCGCACGGGCACTCGCCATGCAGCCCAAAGTGCTGCTGCTCGACGAACCGTTCGGCGCGCTGGACGCGCTGACGCGCGCGCATCTCCAGGATTCGGTCATGGAGATCCACGCCACTCTCGGCAACACGGTGCTGATGGTCACGCACGACGTCGACGAGGCCGTGCTGCTCAGCGATCGGATCGTGATGATGACCAACGGGCCGGCCGCGACGATCGGCGAGGTACTCACGGTCCAACTCGAGCGGCCGCGCAAACGTCTCGATCTCGTTGCGAATTCGACCTATCTCGCCGCGCGCCAGTCGGTGCTGGAATTCCTCTACGCGCGCCACAAGGCGCCCGCGATCGCCGCATGATCTCGGGCGGGGGCAGGATCGTCGTCGTCGGCAACGGCATGGCCGGTCAGCGTCTGCTGTCCGAACTGCACGCGCGCGGCCTCGCGCGCGGGTGCATCGCCATCGGTGCGGAACCGCGCCCGGCCTATAACCGGATCCTGCTCTCCGCCGTTCTGTCGGGCGAACGTATGCTCGACGACATCTGCTTGGGTGGGCTCGACTGGTACGAAAGCCGGGGGATCGAACTCGTTTCCAACGACCCCGTGATCGCCATCGACCGTGCTCTGAAGCGCGTGACCCTCGCGTCGGGACGGACCGAGGACTACGGCACGCTCGTGATCGCGACCGGCTCGCGGCCGATCAAGCTGCCCTTGCCGGGTGCCGATCTCGACGGCGTTTGCGCCTTCCGCGACGTGGCGGACGTCGATAAGCTGCGCGCGGTTCCCGTGGGGGCGGCGGCGATTGTCGTCGGCGGCGGGTTGCTCGGCCTCGAAGCGGCGTCGGGTCTGGTCAAGCGAGGCGCACGCGTGACGCTCGTGCATCTGATGTCCGATCTCATGGAGCGGCAGCTCGATTCCGACGCCGCCGCTTTGCTGGCGCGCGAAGTCGAAGCGCGTGGCATCGCGCTCAAGCTCGGCGCGAAGACCCAAGCGATCGAAGGCAAGGACAGCAAGGTCGTCTCCGTCTCGCTGGCCAACGGCGAACGCATGCCGGCCGATTTGGTGGTCATGGCCGTGGGCGTCGTTCCGGAGACGGCGCTTGCGCACGCGGCAGGCCTCGAATGCAAGCGCGGCGTAATCGTGGACGATAGTTTGCGCAGCTCGGATCCGCATATCGCCGCGTTGGGCGAATGCGTCGAGCATCGCGGTCAGACGTTCGGCCTCGTCGGCCCGATTTGGGAACAGGCGCGCGTGCTCGCGTCGCGCTTCGCGCGCGAGGATGCACGCTACGAAGGTTCGGTGCCGGCGACGACGCTGAAAGTCTCCGGCGTCGAGTTGTTCTCGGCCGGCACCGTGCGCGAAGGCGAAGGCGCGCAGCCGATCGTGCTGCGCGATCCGATCTCCGGCGTCTATCGCAAGCTGATCTTGCGCGACGGACGGTTGGAAGGTGCCGTGTTGTTCGGGGATTCGCGGCACGCCGATTGGTATGCGGAAGCGATCGCGCGACGGCGCGACGTGTCCGCTTGGCGCGACACGATCGCTTTCGCGGCGCCCGCGTTGGCGGCCGAGTAGGGGCGGGGCGATGGACTTCACCGACGAGCAGAAGCAGTACCTCGCGGGCTTCGCCACCGGTGTCGCGGCCAAACGCGCGGCTTTAGGCCTTCCGGCGGGATTGTCGGCGGGTGCCGTGGCGTCGCCGCTTCCCAATCCGGACGCCGCGATGTTCGCCGCCCAAGATCGAACGATCGCGGCGGGCGGCAAGCTCGCGGCAGAAGAACAGGCCAAACGCGCCAAGCCGCCGCTCGACCGGTGGGACGAGCTGGTGGCGATGTCGGAATCGGGCGCGCCGCCGAAAGGTACGGACATCTTCCTGACCAAGTTTTTCGGTCTGTTCCACGTGGCCCCGGCGCAAGACTCCTTCATGTGCCGCTTGCGCATCCATCACGGCGTTCTGGATTCGCGTCAGATGCGCGGCTTGGCCGATCTGGCCGAACGCCTGGGCGGCGGCTATTCGCACGTCACCACACGGAACAATCTGCAGATCCGCGAAATCGCGCCAGCGAGTGCGTCCGAGTTTTTGATCGCATTGCAGGAACTCGGGTTGACCAGCCGCGGCACTGGGGCCGACAATGTGCGCAACATCACCGGAAGCCCCGCCGCCGGGATCGATCCGGTCGAATTGATCGACACGCGGGCGTTGGCGCGCAAACTCCAGCACCATATTCTGAACCACCGCGATCTCTACGCCTTGCCGCGCAAGTTCAACATCGCCTTCGACGGCGGTGGCTCGATCGGCGTTTTGGAAGACACCAACGATATCGGTTTCGCCGCCGTGAAGGCGCCGGACGGGCGCATCGTGTTCCGTCTGCAATTGGGCGGCATCACCGGGCACGGCGATTTCGCGCGCGACACCGGCGTGGTCGTGGCGCCCGAGGACACGATCAAAGTGTCGGACGCGATTTTGCGCGTGTTCGTGGACCACGGCGATCGCACCGACAGGCGAAAGGCGCGGCTCAAATACCTGCTCGACAAATGGGGCTTCGAGAAGTTCCTCACGGAGACGGAGGCCAAGCTGGGCCGTCCGCTCGAACGCTTGGCGCCGGAGGCGTGCGCGCCGCGTGCGCCCATCGATCGCGCGGGGCATTTGGGCGTGCACGCCCAGAAACAGAAGGGGTTGAACTGGATCGGCGTGGTCATGTCCGCCGGTCGGATGGAGGCCGCGCAGATGCGTGGGCTCGCCGACATCGCCGAGCGTTACGGCTCCGGCGCGCTGCGTTTGACCGTGTGGCAGAATCTGCTGATCGCCGACATGCCCGACGCGAAACTCGCCGAGGCCAAAGCGGCCATCGAAGCGCTGGGCCTGGACTGGCACGCCGAGAATCCGCGCGGCGGGCTGATCGCCTGCACCGGCAACGCGGGCTGTAAATTCGCCGCCGCGAACACCAAGCTGCATGCCGAGCGGATCGCTTCGCATCTGGAGACGCGCCTCACGCTGGACAGCCCGGTCAATATCCATCTGACTGGCTGCCACCACTCCTGCGCCCAGCACTATGTCGGCGACATCGGCCTGATCGCGACCAAGATCGAAGCGGGCGAGACTTCGATCGAGGGCTATCATTTGTTCGTCGGCGGCGGCGCCGGTGCGGAACGGGGACTTGCGCGCGAGGTCGCGCGCGACGTGCCCGCAGAAACGCTTCCGTCGAAGGTCGAAGCGTTGCTCGGCACCTATCTCGCCCGCCGCACGGCCGGCGAAAGCTTCCATGCCTGGGCGAATCGCCAGGACGTCGAGTTCCTGCGCGCCGCGCTGACGGCCGAACGGGAAATGGCCGCATGACGGTCTATATCCCCAAATTGCCCGACGAGGCGCCGTTCAGCCCCGAACAGCGCGCGTGGCTCAACGGCTATTTCGCCGGCTTGATGGGCGGCGATACGGGCGAGGGGGCGGCACCGCCAGCACCTGCTGCGGCGGAAGAGGAATTTCCTTGGCACGATCCGGCCCTGGCGCTCGACGAGCGCTTGGCGCTGGCCAAGGAACGCGCGCTCCCGCGCAAGCTCATGGCCGCGATGGCGCAGCTCGATTGTGGTCAATGCGGTTATCTGTGCCAAAGCTACGGCGAGGCGATCGCGTCCGGCGCGGAGAAATCGCTCGGCAAATGCGTGCCTGGCGGCAAGGACACGAGCAAGGCGCTCAAAGCGCTGCTTGCCGAAGCGACGGCTGCGCCCGCGATCAAGGCGGATGCGCCCCCTCCGCCGGGCCGCTTGATCGCCGAAGCGGTCTTCAGTGGGGCCGCCAAGCTCAACGGCGAAGGCTCGGCCAAAGACACGCGTCATGTCGTGTTCGACCTGTCGGGCACGGGTCTCGTCTATTCGCCGGGCGACGCGTTCGGCTTGTTCGCGCCCGTCGATCCTTCGTTGGTCGACGAACTCCTGGCCGTGCTCGGAGCCGATGGCGATCACCCGGTCGAGTTCGAGCGCGCGCGTCTGCCGTTGCGCGAGATGTTGACCGCGCGGCTCGACGTGGCGCGCCCCGGCGATGGCGTAGTGGAACTGTTGATCAAGCATGCGGGCGACGCTACGGAGCGCGCCGAGCTCCGAAAAATCCTGGACGGCGCCGCGGACGCCAAGCTCGTCGATCCCGATCTTCTCGATCTGCTGTGTGGCTTCCCGTCCGCACGCCCGCCGCTCGACGAATTGCTGGCGTCGCTTGAAGATCTGCAGCCGCGTCTCTACTCCATCGCGTCGAGCCCGCGCGCCCATCCGGGCGAAGTGCATCTGACCGTCGGCGCCGTGCGTTACGAACGCAACGGCCGCGAACGTCAGGGCGTGGCCTCCATATTCCTGGCCGAGCGTCTGCCGGTCGGCACAAAAATCCGGACCTTCGTCCAGCCCGCGCACGGGTTCCGTTTGCCCGCCAATGGCGACGTGCCCGTGATCATGATCGGGCCGGGGACCGGGATTGCGCCCTTCCGCGCGTTCCTGGAGGAACGGCACGCGACGCAAGCGACGGGCAAGAATTGGCTATTCTTCGGCGATCAGCGCGCGGCGACCGACTTCCTCTACCGCGCCGAGATCGAAGCCTTTCGGGCCGAGGGCACTTTGTCGCGGCTCGATCTCGCTTTCTCGCGCGACGGGGCCACGAAAATTTACGTGCAGGATCGCATGCGCGAAGCCGGTACCGAGTTGTGGTCGTGGCTGCAAGCGGGCGCGCATATCTATGTGTGCGGCGACGCCGCGCGCATGGCGCGCGACGTGGACGCGGCGTTGCGCGGGATCGTGGCCGAGCACGGCAAGATGGACGAAGCCGCCGCGAAGGCGTTCGTCCAACGCCTGACCGCCGACAAGCGCTATCAGCGGGACGTTTACTGATGGAAGCCGTCCGCACCACTTGCCCTTACTGCGGCGTGGGGTGCGGCGTGCTCGCATCTTCCGACGGCACGGTCAAAGGCGATCCCGAGCATCCGGCGAACTTCGGCCGGCTGTGCTCCAAGGGTTCGGCGCTGGGCGAAACCATCGATCTCGACGGAAGGCTGCTCTATCCGGAAGTCGATGGAAAGCGCGTCGATTGGGATATGGCGCTGACCCGCGTCGCCGAAGGCTTCGCGGAGGTCGTGGCGCGCAAAGGCGCCGATGCCGTGGCGTTCTACGTTTCCGGTCAGCTTCTGACCGAGGATTACTACGCCGCCAACAAGCTCATCAAAGGTTGGATCGGGACGGCCAATATCGATACGAACTCCCGGCTTTGCATGGCGTCCTCGGTCGCGGGGCACAAGCGCGCCTTCGGCTCGGACACCGTGCCGGGCAATTACGAGGACCTCGAACTCGCCGATCTGATCGTGCTGGTCGGCTCAAATCTCGCCTGGTGCCATCCGGTCCTGCACCAGCGGATTCTTGCGGCGCGGGCCAAGCGCGGCGGCCTGCCGCGCCTGATCGTGATCGATCCGCGCCGGACGGCGAGCTGCGAAGGGGCCGAGCGGCATCTAGCTTTGCGCGCGGGCACCGACGTCGCGCTGTTCGCCGGGTTGCACGCGCACTTGAAGGGCGGCGCCCCCGATCTCGCCGCCGTCGCGCGGATCTGCGGACTGCCCACGCGCGACATCGCCGCGTTCTACGCCGAGTTCGCGCGCACCGAGAAGGTCGTCACCGTCTATTCCCAAGGCGTGAACCAGTCGAGCGCCGGCGTCGACAAGGTCAACGCCATCATCAATTGCCACCTCGCCACGGGACGCATCGGGCGCCCCGGGATGGGGCCGTTCTCGGTGACCGGCCAGCCCAATGCGATGGGCGGACGCGAGGTGGGCGCGCTGGCCAACCAGCTCGCCGCCCATATGGATTTCGCGGCCGAGGACGTCGATCGCGTCGCGCGCTTCTGGGTCGCCCCGCTTGTCGCCCGCAAACCCGGTCTCAAAGCCGTCGATCTGTTCGCCGCGATCGAGCGTGGGGAGATCGAGGCCGTCTGGATCATGGCGACCAATCCGGCCGCGAGCTTGCCCGACGCCGATCGGGTGAGGGCGGCTTTGGCCAAGTGCAAGCTCGTGGTCGTTTCGGACTGTGTCGCGCGGACGGACACGCTCGATCACGCGCATGTGAAGCTGCCCGCCCTCGCCTGGGGCGAGAAAGACGGCACGGTCACCAACAGCGAACGAAGGATCTCCCGCCAGCGACCTTTCCTGCCCGCACCCGGCGAAGCCAAGCAGGACTGGTGGATCGTGGCGGAGGTCGCCAAACGCATGGGCGCGGGCGATGCCTTCGCTTGGTCCGGCCCCGCCGAGATTTTCGCCGAGCACGCGCGGCTCTCGGCGTTCGAAAACGCGGGCACGCGCGACTTCGATCTGTCGTCGTTCTTGGACCTCGATTTCGCAGCGCTCGAACCCACGCAATGGGGCGGAGCGCGTTTCTTCGCCGACGGACGCTACTTCACACCCGACCGCCGCCCGCGCGAGATCGCGACACCCTATCGCGGGCCGCGCCAAGCACCGGGCGCCTCGGCTCCCTTCGTGCTCAACACGGGCCGCGTGCGCGATCACTGGCATACGATGACGCGCACGGGGAAGTCGCCGCGCCTCGCGGGCCATTTGCGCGAAGCCTATGCGGCCGTTTCGCCCGAAGATGCGCGCGCGCGCGGACTCGCCGATGGCGGTTTCGTGCACCTCGCGTCGAACTGGGGCGACGCGGTCTTGCGCGTGCGCGTGGAGGAAGGCCAGCGCAAGGGCGAGATTTTCGCCCCCTTCCACTGGACGGGCACGCATGCGGCGCGCGCGCGCGTCAACGCGCTCGTGAACCCCGAGGTCGATCCGATCTCCGGTCAGCCCGAACTCAAACACACGCCCGTGTCGATCGCCCCCTGGGCGCCGGCGTGGGAAGGCTTCTTGCTCCGGCGGAAGGCGCTCGCGTCACCGCCCGTCGCGTACTGGGTGGCGAGCGCCGGCGGCACGCACACGCGCTACGAGCTTGCCGATGCGTCGGCACTCGACGATGCGGCGATCGCGTCCCTGCTCGGCGATGGCCAGCGCCTCGACTATGCCGATCCGGCCGGCGGCCGCCGCCGCATCGCCACGATCATCGACGGAAAGCTCGATGCGCTTCTGTTCGTCGGCCCGCGCGAGTCCCTGCCCGACGGCGCATGGCTCGCCATGTTGTTCGGCAAGCCGGTTCTCGACGCCGAAGATCGTCGCGCGGCGTTGGCGGGCGCGCCGCCGATGGGCGGCGAGACGGGCGCCTTGATCTGCGCGTGCCATGGCGTGCGCAAAAGCGCGGTCGATCGCGCCATCGCCGGCGGTTGCCGGACGGCGGCGGAGATCGGGGCCGCGACGCGCGCGGGCACCAATTGCGGCTCTTGCGTGCCCGAACTCGCCGCGATGCTCGCGCAACCCATGAAGGCGGCGGCGGAATGAGACACTTCCCAATCTTCCTCGATCTCGTGGGCAAGCCGGTTCTTGTCGTGGGCACGGCGCCTTCGGCCGCGACCAAGGCCGAGCAGCTCGCCCGCGCGGGTGCCGACGTGCGCCGTGCGGATCGATTCGACGGTCTGGGCGAGGCGGTTCTGGTCGTCGTCGGCGACGCGGACGAAGCGCTCGGCGCGGAGGTGGCGCAGGCCGCGCGCGCCGAGAAAATCCCCGTCAACGTGGTCGATCGGCCCGAACTCTGCGATTTCGTCTGGCCCGCGATCGTCGATCGCGATCCGATCACCATCGCGATTTCTACGGCGGGCACGTCGCCCGTGCTCGCCCGGCAATTGCGCGCGCGCATCGAGACTTTGGTTCCGGCCGCCTATGGGCAGCTTGCGGCCTTCGCGGGAGGCCTTCGCGCGCGCGTGGCGCGCGCCATCCCGGACGCGCGCGCGCGCCGAATGTTCTGGGACCGCGTTCTCGGCGGTCGGGTGGGCGAACGCGTGCTCGCGGGCGACGAGGCGGGCGCCGCACGCGAACTCGACCGGGCTTTGTTGGGTGCTGGCTCGGCCAAGGGGCATGTCAGTCTGGTCGGTTCGGGCCCCGGCGATCCCGAATTGCTGACCCTCAAAGCGTTGCGCCGCCTGCAGGAGGCCGACGCCATCGTCCACGACCGTCTGGTCGATTCGCGCATTCTCGATCTTGCGCGGCGCGACGCCGAACGTATCGATGCCGGCAAGACGCGCGGACGCCACACGATGCGGCAAGGCGATATCGAAAGCCTGCTCGTTCGGCTCGCGGGCGAAGGCAAGCGTGTGGTGCGACTCAAAGGCGGCGACCCGTTCGTCTTCGGGCGTGGCGGGGAGGAAATCGAAGCGCTCGCGCAAGCCGGAATCGATTTCGACGTTGTGCCCGGAATCACGGCGGCGCTGGGATGCGCCGCCTATGTCGGCATTCCGCTGACCCATCGCGATCACGCCCAGGCATGCGTCTTCGTGACGGGGCACACGAAAGACGGCGAACTCGATCTCGATTTCCGAGCCCTGGCCAATCCGCGGCAGACGCTGGCGATCCACATGGGTTCGACCAATTTGGGCGCGCTGCGGCGCGGATTGATGCGCCACGGCCTGCCGGGCTCGACGCCGGTCGCGTTGATCTCTCGCGGCACGCGCCCCGATCAACGCGTGGAATTCGCGACCCTGGGGACGCTGGAAAGCGCGGCCGCGCGCGTTGATCTGTCCGGCCCGATGCTGACGGTCGTGGGCCGGACGGTCGCCTTGGCCGCCGGCTACGCCGTCGGTATGTCCGCCGAAGCGCCGGTCTCCGCGGCGAGCTAGCAGGCTGCTGAAGAAGTCGGGTTTGGTTGCGACGTGAGGTTCCGGGCGGCAGCGCGAACGCCGATCCGAGGTGCTTGCCTGGGCCGACGGGCCCTTCGTTTTCTGCTGGCTGCCGCTTGGCCCTTGCGTCTTCGCTGTTTGGACGCCTCAACCCGTGTCGGCGGCGAGCAGTTTGGGGATACGGATCAGATTGTAGGCGATGGCGGCGAAGGTGAACGCCGCCTCGACCTCGGCGAGCCCTCGGAGCTTGGTCTTGGCCATGCCCGCCTGGACCTTCATCCAACCGAACACCTCTTCGATGCGCTTGCGCACCCGCAAGCTGATCGCGTAGCCCGCATCGCGCGTGGTCCGTGCGTCGATCCCGGTCTTGCGTACCTTGTCCAGCTTCGAGACGGCCCCGTTCACCGCAATGTGCGGCGTGACGGCGCGCGCGCGCAACTCGTCCACGAACGCCGTCACGTCGTAGGCCTTGTCCGCCCCCAGCGTGATCCGCCCGGGCTCGGTGCGGCGATCGAGCATCGTCAGCGTCGCTTCGCGCTCGGCCTTGCCCGTCGCCCGCGTCAACGCCGCGTCCACCGCCAAGCCGTTGCGATTCTCCATCATCACGTGCCCCACAAAGCAGAGCTTCGAGGGCTGGCTGTACGTCGCCGTGGTCCGCGATCTCTTCTCGCGCCGGATCGTCGGCTGGTCGATGCGCGCGGATATGACCAGCGAGCTGGTCACGGGCGCGCTGATGATGGCGGTCTGGCGGCGTGGCCGGCCGAGATC
>JAMNXK010000271.1 GCA_023653245.1 Tagaea sp. | reverse complement strand
GGCAGCGGAATGCCGGTGGTCTTGCAGTGCCGGATCAAGGCTTGGGACAAGGCCGCCGAATGGAACTCGACCGGCCGGAGCGGCTCGCCCTTCTTGGCGTAGAAAAGCTTCAGGTCGAACGTGCCGCGGTCGATCGCCATCTTCACCGCGCGACCCGGCGGCAGCTTCATGCCTTGGGTGCGCGCGTGCTCGACCAGCGCCAGGACGATCTCCCGGTCGTCGAAAAAAACGATGCGGTATTCGCTGCTCACTGTTGTATGCCGCCTTTTCCGCCTACTCCTATACGAAGGTATGACGGGTGCGCGCAATCGCAAACCGTCAAAATCGGTCCTTGGCGGCCCGGATGGCGGCGAAAACCTCGGCCGGCGGGCGTCCGGCCAGCCCCATCGCCCGCGCCAAGACCGGATCGTCGGCGCGCAAAAAGGGGTTCGTGGCTTTCTCGTCGCCCAGGCGCGAGGGCACGGTGGCCTCGTCGCGGGCGCGGGCTTCGTCGACCGACCGGGCGCGGGCGCGCAAGGCCGCGTTCTCGGGATCGACGCTCAGCGCGAAGCGCGCGTTCGACTGGGTGTATTCGTGCGCGCAATGCACGCGCGTGTCGTCGGGCAAGGCGCGCAGCTTGGACAGCGAGTCCCACATCTGCGCCGGGGTGCCTTCGAACAGCCGCCCGCACCCCAGCGCGAACAGCGTGTCGCCGCAGAACAGCGCGCCGTCGGCCTCGAACCAATAGGCGATATGCCCGCGCGTGTGGCCGGGCACGTCGAACACCCGCGCTTGACGCCCGCCCAGCGCGTAGGTTTCGCCCTCCCCCACTTCGACATCCAGTCCGGGAATGCGATCGCGATCGGCGCGCGGCCCGACGATCGTACAGCCGTGGCGCGCCTTGAGGACCAGATTGGCCCCGACATGGTCGTTGTGATGATGGGTGTTCAGGATGTGGGTGAGCCGCCAGCCGCGCGCGGCAAGCACCGCTTCGACGGGCCCATCGACCGCCGGATCCACCACGGCCAAATCGGGCCCGGCTTTCACCAGCCATACATAATTGTCCTTGAGGACGGGGACGCGGACGATATCGAGCATTCTCGGCAAATTTTCCGGTTCGATGGAAGCGAGAGGCAATCATTTTACTGCCGCGACGCCGCCCGGTAAGATCGAATCGACAGCGTCCGGGAAGAATTCGCCGATGTTCAAGTCAGAGAAT
Source organism: Tagaea sp. (assembly GCA_023653245.1). The sequence goes on along the minus strand of JAMNXK010000271.1, from coordinate 3,311 downwards.
TTCGAAGTCCATGTCCTGCGCGACAATCGCTGGATGATCGAGACCAGCATCGGCTCCCAGAAGGAAGCCGAGGAGTTCGCGCGCAAGCAGCTGGAAAAGAAAGACATCTTCGGGGTCAAAGTCGTCCGCGAGCGCAAAGGCTCGTCGGGCAACACCAGCGAGATGGTGGTCTTCACCAAGACCAAGGAGAAGCGCGAAGAAAAGGTGATGGTGACGCCGGTCGATGCGGCGCCGATGTGCGAGGAGGCCGAGGATTGCTACGGCACCGCCTCGCGCATGGTGCTGAACCGGCTGTTCCGCCAGTATCTCGACAAGCAGAGCATCACCCCGATGGAAGTGATGCACAATTACCGGGAATTCAAGCGTCTGCAGGATTCCGACGCGTTGATGACCAGCGCGATCGGCATGCTCGCCACGCTCCAGGCGCAGGCCGGCGGGACGATGAACGCCACGCAGCGCCGCGACACGCTCTACAAATTCCTCAAGGAAATGTCCGACCGCGTGCGCGAGATCGAATCGACCCCGCTGCCCTCGATCAAGCAGCTGGGTGCCGACGAGACCTTGCGCAAGATCGCGCCCAAGGCCGGCGAGGACAAGGGCAACGCCGAGTTCCTGTTCCGCGCGGCCGTCAGCCGCGACCTGATCGACATCCGCAACTTCGTCGGCAAGCTCGACCGCGCGCTGATGTGGGCGGACGACAGTCAGGACGAAGGTGCCGCACAGCTGCTCGACGATTTCGTCTGTGACGTGCTGGGGGCGGCCGAAGTCGTGCAGGAATTGCTCGGCGACCAGCCCAATCTGTTCGCCGCGATCTCGCGCCTGCTCGATCTGGCCGAAGGCAAATGGGACGCGCCGCCGCCCGGCGCCGCGCCCGCGGTCGCGGACGGCGCCAAGGCGGCCGCGGCGCAGGCCACCGCGGAGGCGGAGGAAGATCGTGCGCTGAAGATCGGCCGCCTGATCGTGGGCGGCAAATTGCCCAATACCGGCCGCGCGCTGATGGAACGCGTGCGCCTGCAAATGCTCGGCACCAGCCCGCTGATGCGCTCCAATCCCGAGCAGGAGGTGCCGTCCTTCCGCACGCTGATGGATCGCCTGATCCCCGAGACCGGATCGATCCTGGGCGGGACCGACATGGTCGAGGCGCTGGTCCAGCGCAAGTCGCGCATCCTCAACAAAGGCGGCGCCGCGGGTTTTCGCGCCGCCGCCGGCTGGATCGCGATGGTGATGCTCAATCCCGCGCGCAAGGCGCGCTTCTGCATCGCACTCACCCAGACCGGCTCGGGCAAGCAATACCCGAACGAAGCCTACGGCCTGATCGACGACATGTTCGTCAAGGTCGAGACGATCGCCGACATCGCCAAAGCGCGCGTGCCGCCCAACGAGCGCATGGCCGCGATCACCCAGGTCTGGAACGAATTCCGCGCGGCGCCCATCCAGCTCGATTACGTCGACCGGGTCTGCGGCCGGCTCGACGATCTGCTGGTGCACTTCCTCAAGAGCGAGCGCATCCTGGAGAAGATCGACGATCCCGCGCGGCCCTTGCGCTTGCGCACGATGATGCTGATGAAGATGTGCCTGCCGACGTCGCTGCCGCCGGGCAAGGCCTCGAACCTCGCGCGCGCGATCATCGTCGACAAGCTCAAGCGCCCGAATTTCGAAGGCGAGGTCGTCGCCGACATCGCCGATCCCACCGAAAAGGCCAAGGCCCAGCGCGACATCTTCATGCTGATGCGCCAGGCCGGATTCATGTGAGCGAAGCGGCCGAGGACGCGCTTCTCGCGCGGCGCATCGCGCGGGGCCTCGCGCGCGCGCTGGGCCGCGAAGGCTGGACGAGCCTCGCCGAATTCCCGCTGGCGAGCGGACGGCGCGCCGATCTGATGGCCGTGTCCGAAGACGGGCGCTTCCTGCTGGTCGAGATCAAATCCTCGCCGGCGGATTTCCGTTCGGATCGCAAATGGCCCGAATATCTCGAATGGTGCGATCTTTTCGCCTTCGCGGTCGCCGAGGATTTTCCCGCCGATCTGCTGCCGCCCGAGCCCGGGCTCTACGTCGCCGACGCCTACGACGCGGCCTTGCGCCGGCCGCTGCAGGCGGCGCCCGCGATGGCGCCGGCACGGCGCAAGGCGCTCACCTTGCGCTTCGCGCGGCTTGCGGCCGAGCGCCTGCGCCGCGAACTCGACCCGGGGGTGTGAGGCTCAGGCCGCCTTGCGGCGGCGCAACGGCCGGGCGCGCTCGATCCGCGCGCGCCGTTTGGCGTCGTTGAGGGCGGACCACAGGTCGGTCCGGCGCTGGGTGTTCAGCCAAAACTCGGCCGACGTGCCGAGCACGCGCGCGAGCATCAGCGCCGTATCCGCCGTGATCGTGCGTTTGCCGACGCAGATCTCGTTGACCAGGCGCCGCTCGACACCCATCAATTGCGCGAGCGCGGTCTGGGTCAGGCCCAGCGGCACCATGAATTCCTCGGCCAGCATCTCGCCGGGCGGCACGGGTTTGCGGTCGGTGACGATCATGTTTTCAACCCCTGTAACGGTGCGGATCGAGCCGCAATTCGCGCGCCTTGCCGGTCGATCCGTCCCACGCGAAGACGAGCCGCCAAAAATCGTTGATCCGGATCGAGTGCAAACCGGCGAGACCGCCCGACAGCTTTTCGAAACGGTTCGAGGGCGGCGCGCGCAAGTCGAGATCGCATGTCGCGTCGTCGATCAGCTGAAGCTTTCGGTACAGCCGATCGGCGGCGTCGGCGGGGATACCTTTGGCGATCCGTCCGGTCCGGAAAAAAGTCTCGAGCGTTCTGTCGCGGAAGCTCTCGATCACGCGCCGATTGTACGGTCGTACGGTATGGCCGTCAACGCGCCATGCGCTTGAGCGTGGAGGTCGTGCTCTGGCCTTCGACCAGGCGCGCCAGCACCACGCGCCCGCCCCAGGATTCGACGTCCTTGGCACCCACGACCTTGTCCTTGGTGTAGTCCGCCCCCTTGACCAGCACGTCGGGCTTGACGCTGCGGATCAACGCGATCGGGGTGTCCTCGGCGAAGATCGCCACGAGATCGACATGGGCGAGCGAAGCGAGCACGGCGGCGCGCGCGGCTTCGCTTTGGATCGGCCGGTCGGGCCCCTTGAGGCGCTTGACCGAAGAATCCGCGTTGAGGCCGACGATCAGCCGGTCGCACGCCGCGCGCGCCTGGCCGATCAGCGACACATGGCCGGGATGCAGCAGGTCGAAACACCCGTTGGTGAAGCCCACTTTGAGGCCCTGCCGGCGCCAGCGTTCGGCTTGATCGCGCGCCTGGTCGAGCGTGGCGAGCTTGTTC
>JAMNXK010000270.1 GCA_023653245.1 Tagaea sp. | reverse complement strand
TGGCGCGCGTCGAGCGCGCGGTCGAAGCGCAAGGCATGTTCAAGATCGCCACCGCCAGCGCCTCGCGCGCGGCGGCGGGCGCGGGTTTCGCCATTCCGGGCGACGCGGTGGTGCTGGTGTTCCGCAACGATTTCGCCCGGCGGATTCTGGCCGCGAACCAAGCGGCGGGGATCGAAGCGCCCTTCATCGTGCATATCCGCCAAACGCCGGGCGGCGCCACCATCGCCTGGAAGCGCCCGAGTGCGGTCTATGCGCGCTACGCCCATCCCGAGATCGACGCGGCCGCGCGCGAACTCGACGCGATTTTCGCCGCGATCGCCGCGGCCGCCGCGGCACCATGAGCCCGACGCTGATGCTTTTGGGCGCCGGGCTGGGTGCGGCCATGGCGTGGGGCCGGATCGGTTTCGCCGGCGCCTTTCGCGCGCGGCTGGAATCGAACGATGCGCGCGGCCTGGCGCCGCTGCTCGTTTTCCTGGCCGCGTCGATCGTGCTGCACGCGCTCGCCTTCGCCACGCTCGGCGGCGGCGGCTTCGTCGCCCCGGCCGGAATCGCGGTCGCCTTCGGCGCGTTCGTGTTCGGGACGGGCATGCAACTGGCCAATGCCTGCGGCTCGGGCACGCTGGTCGCCTTGGGCTCGGGCAGTGCCCGCATGCTCGCGGTCTTGCCGTTCTTCGTGCTCGGCTCGTTTCTGGGCACGCTCGACGCGCCCGCCTGGGACGACGCCCCCGCTTTGCCCGCCTGGTCGCTGGGCGACGCGGTTGGCTGGGCGCCGGCAGCACTCATCCAGCTCGCGCTTCTCGCCCTTTTGTGGTTCGCCTTCGCGCGGGACGCGCGTTTCGAGCGCACCGGCGCGCTCGCGGCTTTGGCGCTCGCGGGGCTGGCGGTGCTGGTCATCCCGCTCGCCGGGCATCCGTGGGGCATCACCTGGGGCTTCGCGCTGACCGGTGCCAAAGCCGCGCTCGCTTTGGGCTGGGATCCGGCGGCGTCCGCCTATTGGACGCAAGGCTGGACGGCGGCGGCTTTGGACGCGCCGCTGTGGCGCGACACGACGGTGGCGATGGATGCGGGCCTGATCCTCGGTGCCGGCGCGATGTTGGTCGCGGCGGGGCGCTTCGGTGGCTTCGCGCGGCCGAGTGCGGGGGAATTTCTCGCCGCCGCCTTGGGCGGGCTGGCGATGGGATACGGTGCACGCCTGTCGGGCGGATGCAATATCGGCGCGTTCGTCGGCGGCGTGGTGTCGGGCAGCCCGCATGGCTGGCTGTGGCTCGCCGCCTGTCTGGCCGGCTGCAAGGCCGGGATCGGATTGCGGCCTTTCTTCGGCTTCGCGCGCGCGCCATGAGCCAAGCCCGCTACGACGCGTTGGTCAAACTGGCCGCCAAGCGCGCTTGGGATCCGGCGGAGTTGCTCGACGGGCTGGTTCCGCGCCGGCCGTTTTGGCTCGCGCGCAAACGCCACGCGCTGATCGCCGCCCAATTGTCGCATGGCGAGCGCGCGGCTTTGGCGGCGGCCGAGCGCTTACGCGCGCATGTGCCGGCCGAAGCGCGCGCAGCACTGGACGCGCAGATCGCCGAGGAGCGGCGGCATGTCGACGCGCAAGAGCGTTACGGCGCGCTGCTCGGCGACGACGCGCCGGCGAGCCCGGCGCTCGGCGAAGCGCTGGCCTTTCTGGCGCGGCCCGATCTTTCGCCCGCCGCCTTGGCGCTGGCCAACAATCTGCTGCTCGAAGAAGAAGCGCTGCATCTGCATCGCGCCTTGGCGGGCGCGATCGGCTGCCCCGCGCTGACCGCACTCGGCCGCGCGATCGACCGCGACGAGCATCGCCACGTGCTGCTCGGGCGGCTGATCCTGCCGGCGCTGCTCGCACCCTTGGACACGGCGGCGCGCGTGGCCATCTATCGCGACTTGCGCGCGGCGTGGCTGGCGGTCGTGCGCGCGCTGCTGCGCGACCATGGCGGGCTGCTGCCCGTCGCCGGGCGCTACGACGATCTCGATTCGCGCTGGGCGTGGCGGCGCGGCCGCTTGGTCGCGTCGGGCTTGCTCACGGCCGAACAAGCCGAGGCGGCATGATCTCGATCGTCATTCCGGTCATCGACGAGGCGGCGAATCTCCGCCGCCTGTTGCCCGCTTTGGCCGCCGAGCCCGAGCCGCACGAGACGATCGTGGTCGATGGCGCCAGCGCCGACGACAGCCGCGAGGTCGCGCGCGCCTGCGGCGCCGTGGTGCTCGAAGCGCCGCCTTCGCGCGGCGGACAGATCGCCAAGGGTGCCGCGGCCGCGCGCGGCGAAACCTTGTGGTTCCTGCACGCCGACACCATGCCCGCACCCGGCGCCTTGACGGCGCTCGCGCGCGCGCTCGACGCCGCACCGGACGCGCCGGGCGGGAATTTCCGCCTGCTGTTCGACGGCGCGCGGGATTTCGACCGCTGGCTCGACGGTTTCTACGCGAAGCTTCGCGCGCGCGGCGTGTATTACGGCGACAGCGGGGTGTTCGTGCGCGCGGCGGTCTATCGCGCGCTCGGCGGCATGCCCGAATTGGCGCTGATGGAGGATTTCGCCTTCGTGCGCAAACTCGAGCGCGCCGGCCCCACTTTATGCTTGGCCGAGCCGCCCTTGCGCACGTCCTCGCGGCGCTTCGAAGGTCGCACCAAAGCGCGCATCGTCGCGGGCTGGCTGGCGATCCACGCGTTCTACGCGCTGGGCGTCGATACGCGCACGCTCGCGCGCCTCTATGGATCTGACCGGCGGACCGCATGCGCAAAATCCTGATCGCCCTTTCCTGCGCGCTGTCGCTCGGCGCGTGCGCCACGGTCGAGCGCGCGCTGGCGCCGTCGGCCGAACTCGACCCGCGCTTCGTCGCGACGGGCGACGCGCCCGGCCCCGATCACGCGGCATGGGGCGCGTTGCTCGCGCGCCACCGCAAGATAGGGGCTGACGGAATCGCGCGCTTCGCCTACGCCGAGGTCACGCGAACCGACCGCGCGGCGCTCGGCGCCTATATCGACGCGCTCGCGCGCGTCGATCCGCGCACGCTGACCCGGCCCGCGCAATTCGCCTATTGGGTCAATCTCTACAACGCGCTCACCGTGCGCGTCGTGCTCGACCACGCGCCGGTCGCCTCGATTCTGGACATCCGCCCGACGCCCGGCGCCCTGCTGCCGGGCCCATTCCGCGCCAAAATGATCGCCGTCGCGGGCGCGGATCTGTCGCTCGACGACATCGAGCATCGAATCCTGCGCCCGATCTGGCGCGATCCGCGCATCCATTACGTGGTCAATTGCGCCTCGCTCGGCTGCCCCGATCTGCCCGCGACACCGCTCGATCCGCGCGATCTGGACTCGGCACTCGACGCCGCCGCGCGCGCCTATATCGGCCATCCGCGCGGACTCGCGATCGAGGGCGATGGCCTCGTCCTCTCCAAAATCTATCTCTGGTTCCGCGAGGATTTCGGCGGCGACGAAGCCGGCTTGCGCGCCCATCTGGCCGCGCACGCGTCGCCGGCAGTGGCCGCCCGGATCGAAGCCGCGCGCCGCATCGCCGATTATCGCTACGACTGGTCGCTCAACGACGCGCGGTAGGGGCTTGAATCGCCGAGACGGTCGTTTTATTCTTTCAAATCCACCCTTGAAGGGCTTATCGACGGTTTATCGATCGATCCATTGGACGGCCTCGATGACGGAGCACTTCAAGCATCTCTGGACCTTCTTCTGGCACATCGTGGTCGGCGCCGCGCTGTTCGCCTTGATCGCTTTCGCCGCCGTGCTTCTGAAGAGCTTTACGTCGTGGCTGAGTGCGGCATTCGGCCCGCCGGAACTGATCGTCGATATCCTCAACCTCGTCGGCTACATCATGTTCGGGGTTGATGTGGTATCGTTCTTGGCCTATCTTTTCGTCGCGACGCGGCTGTTGCTCAGAGGACTGTTCTCATGATCGATAGCGGGCACGAACCCGAAAAAACGCCGGTGACCCTCGGCGCATTGACGGCCACGGCGATCGCCTCCGCCGTCCGGATGTATTTCGCGCCGTTGCGTGCCGCCATCGGCGTGGTGAAGAGCGCTTCCGAAGGTCGCGGCGTGGACTTCGTGGCTGGCGTCCAGGATCCGGGCGAGCGAGCGCGAGCCCCAAGGACCGTCGCGTAGTTTTCGAAGCAAGCGCCGCCGCCGCAGGCGCGCGTTAACCCGGCATCGCCGGGATCAACCGCCCGCCCATGCGCAGCGGGGCGATGCGCGTACACAGCCCGTTGGCGCCGATCTCGGCGTAGATCGCGCACAGCGTGCCCTCGCCCTCGGCCGGCGTCAGGCGTTCGCCCGGCATTTTGCGCACGAAGCGCGCGATCGCCGGCTCTTTCTTCATGCCGATCACCGAATCGTAGTCGCCGCACATGCCCGCATCGGTCTGATAGCCCGTGCCGCCGGGCAGCACCTGCGCATCCGCCGTCGGCACGTGGGAATGCGAGCCCACGACCAGCGACGCGCGCCCGTCGGCGAGATGGCCGAGCGCCATTTTCTCGCTCGT
>JAMNXK010000269.1 GCA_023653245.1 Tagaea sp. | reverse complement strand
GCTCGCCGCCTATTACCGGCTCGACGGCGTGGTCACGACCGTGGATGCGGTCAACGCGATGGACCAGCTCGATCGCGAGCCGGAGAGCGTGAAGCAAATCGCCGTCGCCGACCGCGTGCTGCTGACCAAGACGGATATCGCCGCGCCCGAGGCGCGCGCGCGGCTCGAAGCGCGGTTGAAGGCGATCAACCCGGGCGCTCCCTTGTTCGAGGTGCGCCAGGGCGAGATCGACCCATCGCGCATCCTCGAAGCCGGGCTCTACAACCCCGACACCAAATCGGCCGACGTGCGCCGCTGGCTGAACGAAGAAGCCTATGCGCAGACCCGCGCGCATGGGCACGACCATCATGGCCATGACCACGATCACGGGCACGCGCACGATCATCATGGCCACGACCATCACGATCACGGTCACGGTCACGATCACGCGCACGAGGACGTGAACCGCCACGACGATCGCATCCGCGCCCATTGCATCGTGGTCGAAGCGCCCATGGAGTGGGACGTGGTCGCGGCCTGGCTGGGCGCGCTCGCCCAAAGCCGCGGGCCCGATCTGCTGCGCATGAAGGGGATCGTGAACGTGGCGGGCGAAGACACGCCCATCGCCGTGCACGGCGTCCAGCACCTGTTCCACCCGCCCGCCCGCCTGCCCAAATGGCCGGACGCCGACCGGCGCTCGAAATTCGTGTTCATCGTGCGCGAGATCCCGCGCGCCGAGATCGAGGACAGTCTCGCGCGCTTCCGGGCCGACGCCGCCAAGCGCGCGGCTTTGCACGCGAAGGGCTGAGCGCGCCCTTTCGCGCGTCACGCCGGGCGTGCTATTGCCCGGGCGCCCAATCCCGCCGTTCCGAGGTTCGCCGATGGCCGCCTATCAGTACGTCTACGTGATGAAGAAGATGTCGAAGATCTATCCCGGCGGGAAAAAGGTCCTCGACGACATTTGGCTGTCCTTCCTGCCCGGCGCCAAGATCGGCGTGCTCGGCCTCAACGGCGCGGGCAAATCGACGCTCCTGAAGATCATGGCCGGGCGCGACAAGGACACCGGCGGCGAGAGCTTCCTCGCCCAGGGCGCGACGAGCGGCTATCTCGAGCAGGAGCCGCAGCTCGATCCCAAGAAGACCGTCGCGCAGAACGTGATGGAAGGGCTCGGCCCCCTGAAGGCCATGGTCGATCGCTTCGAGGAGGTGTCCGCCAAATTGGGCGAAGTCACCGACGACGACGAGATGAACGCGCTCCTGGCCGAGCAGTCGGAGCTGCAGGAGAAGATCGACGCGGCCGACGCGTGGGATCTGAACCGCACGATCGAAATCGCCATGGACGCGCTGCGCTGCCCGCCGGGCGATTCGGAAGTGACCAAGCTGTCGGGCGGCGAGCGCCGGCGCGTGGCCTTGTGCCGCCTGCTGCTCCAGAAGCCCGATCTGCTGCTGCTCGACGAACCGACCAACCATTTGGACGCCGAATCGGTCGCCTGGCTCGAACGCTTCCTGCACGAATATCCGGGCTGCGTGGTCGCCGTGACCCACGACCGCTACTTCCTCGACAACGTGGCGGGCTGGATTCTCGAACTCGACCGCGGCAAGGGCATTCCGTGGGAGGGCAACTATTCCTCCTGGCTCGACCAGAAGCAGAAGCGTCTGGCGATCGAGGAGAAGCAGGAGACCAACCGCCAGAAGACCCTCGAGCGCGAGCTCGAATGGATCAAGGCGAGCCCGCGCGCGCGCCAGGCCAAGAACAAGGCGCGTATCGCCGCCTACGACGCGCTGGTCGCCGAGGAGCGCGATCGCGCGCCCGAAAGCGTGCAGATCGCCATCGCGCCGGGCCCGCGTCTGGGCAACACGGTTATCGTCGCGGAGAACCTGTCCAAGGGCTTCGGCGACGTGCTGCTGATCGACAAGCTGAATTTCCGTCTGCCCGCCGGCGGCATCGTGGGCATCATCGGCCCGAACGGTGCCGGCAAGACGACGCTGTTCAAGATGATCAACGGCGCGGAGAAGCCCGATTCCGGCACGCTGACCATCGGCGACACGGTGAAGCTCGGCTACGTCGATCAATCCCGCGACACGCTCGACGGCAACAAGACCGTGTGGGAGGAAGTCTCGGGCGGCGACGACATGCTGGAGATCGGCGGCAGGAAAGTGCCGAGCCGGGCTTACGTCGCCTCGTTCAATTTCAAGGGCGCCGACCAGCAGAAGAAAGTCGGCGTACTGTCGGGCGGCGAGCGCAACCGCGTGCAGCTCGCCAAGATGCTCAAGGCCGGCTCCAACCTGCTGATGCTCGACGAGCCGACCAACGATCTGGACGTCGATACGTTGCGCGCGCTCGAAGAGGCGCTGCTGGGCTATTCGGGCTGCGTCATGGTGGTCAGCCACGATCGCTGGTTCCTCGATCGCATCGCCACCCACATCCTCGCCTTCGAAGGCGACAGCCAAGTCGTGTGGTTCGAGGGCAATTACCAGGATTACGAAGCCGACCGGAAGCGCCGCTTGGGTGCCGACGCCGACCAGCCCCACCGCATCAAGTACAAGCCGCTGACGCGGTAGGCGCGAACGCCGACCGACTCCGTCATTCTCGGGCGAGCGCACGCGAGACCCGAGAATCTCGAAGACAACAGGCCGCGCCTTCGGCGCGACGTTCCTTTCCGAGGTCCTCGGGTCAAGCCCGAGGACGACGCGGACGCGCTCAGGATCTTTGGGCCGGGCGGGCCTTCTCGCGCAGCTGCTCGACGAGCGGGCCGACGCGCCCGCCATTGCGCTGGACGGTGGACGCGAAATCGTCGCGCTGGGTGATGGCCATGCTCACCCCTTCGATGATCACGTCGATGATCTTCCAGCTTTGGCCTTCCGGCGCCAGGCGCCAATCGACGCGGATGGGCTCGCCGCGCGCGCGCTCGAACAGCGTGCCGACGGCGGCTTCGCCCTCGTCGAGGCGGCGCGAGGAAACGACGCGGATCTGCTCGCCGCCGTAATCGGCGAAGCGGGTGGCGTAGGTCGCCACGATGAAATCCTCGAACGCCTTGAGATAGGCCTCGCGGTCGGCGGCGCTCGCCGTGCGCCACGCCGCGCCCAGCGCGAAGCGGCCGATCTTGGGCACGTCGAAGCTTTCGGTCAGCAGCACGCGGAAGCGCTTGGTGCGCTCGTCGGTGTCGATGTCGCGCGCGGTCAGGCCTTCGATCGCGCGCTGCGCCAGCCGCTCGATGAAGGCGGCGGCGGCGGGCATCTGCTGTTGCTGCTGGGCTTGGGCGGGCGACGGGCCCGCGCCGAGGACCCACAACGCGACGGCCAGACAAATGGCGAAGAAAGTGCGACGCGGCATGGCCGGCTCCGGCGATCGGATATCAGCGCGCCGCATCGGCGCGCGGACCCGGTGCCGGCGCATCGCCGGCGTCGGACATCCGCGGGAGCGGGATCGCGTCGCCGCCCGTGCGGTTGGCGATCGCCGCGCGCCGGCGGTCGGTGTAGACGCGCCGGATGGTCGCGTAGAAATCGGTCGATTGGCGCCGCAGATCGTCGATCTGCTGCGTGGCGCGATGGCGCGAATCCACGCCCCCGGCGATGCCGCGCGCCGGCCCGACCCAATCGGCGTCGGCGCGGCGGGCGATGTAGTTCACCGGATCGAGGAAGCTGTCGACCGCGAAACCCAGCGTGTCGCGCGCGTTCGAGGGCCCGAAAAGCGGCAGTACGATATAGGGGCCTTCGCCCACGCCCCAAGCGCCGAAGGTCTGGCCGGCGTCTTCTTCGTGCGCGGGGAAGCCCAGCCGCGCGGCGGGGTCGAACGTGCCGAAAAAGCCGAGCAGCGTGTTGATGAAGAAGCGCGCGACCGAATTGCCGAAGCGGTCGGGTTGGCCTTGGGCCAGATCGTTCACCGCCGTCCATGGCGTCTTGAGATTGCCGAGGAAGTTGTGCGTGCCTTCGCGCGCGCGATCGGGCAACAGCCCGTACCACGCGGCCAACGGCTTGAGCGCGATCTCGTCGAGGAAGATGTTGATCTCGAAAATGCCGCGGTTGACGTACTCGAACGGATCGTCGATTCCGGCGGCTTGGGACTGCGCGAGCTGCGGGCGGGATTCGGCCAGCACCGGCGGCGCGACGCAGGCGATCAAGCCGACCGCGAACGCGGCACATCTGACGGACGACAGCACGGTATTGGACATCTCGACGGCGATCCTTCGACACAAGACTTGGGCAAGCAACGTCGCGCGCTCTTCTCCGCCAATCCTCGGGGATCGGCATCGAAGAAGCAACCTCCGACCGGACGCAGTTTGCCGCCCGAATCCTTAAGGCACAGTGATAGCTATCACAGCGCCTACTGGGAATGTAGGGCGGCTACCCAAATGTCATTCTGCGGCGGCGGCCCTGTGGCGGATTAAACACAGTCGGTTTGGCGTTTTCCCCGTAACGAGCTTGAATTCCTCTTGCTAGATATAAAGATGTCTTTATAAGTCAGACCCAATGACCGCGACCCTCGACACCGTTTTGGATGGATTGCGCGCCGTGGCCGAGCCGACTCGGCTGC
>JAMNXK010000268.1 GCA_023653245.1 Tagaea sp. | reverse complement strand
GCGTCCGCACGGCGCCAAGGAACTCGCCCAGCCCGACGCCGGCTTCTATCTCGCGGGCATGAAGGCCTATGGCCGCGCGCCGACCTTCCTGTTGGCCACCGGCTACGAGCAGGTGCGCTCGATCGTGGCCGAGCTGGCCGGCGACATCGAAGCCGCCGCGCGCGTCGAGCTCGCCCTGCCCGAGACCGGCGTGTGCGCGGGGCCCAAGCCCAAGATCCGCATCCCCGCCATCGTCGAGGCGCAAGGCTGCTGCGGCGGGCCGGCCAAGACCGAAGATGCGTGCTGCGTGGCCGACGAACAAGCCAAGGCGCAAGGCGAAGCGGGCTGCGGCTGCGGGGCCCCCGCCGGCGCGCCCGCGAAAACGCCCGCGCTTACTTGAGGGTCTGCAGATAGGCGACGACGTTGGCGCGCTCGGCGTCGTTGCGGATGCCGGCGAAAGCCATCGTCGTGCCGGGCATGAACTCGCGCGGATTGATCAGGTATTTGTCGAGTTGCTCGGGCGTCCAGACCAGATTGGAGTCGCGCTTGGCGTTGGAATAGCGGAAGCCCTCGACCGAGCCCGCCTTGCGGCCGACCACGCCGAACATCGTCGGCCCCAATCGGCGCGCGCCTTCGGCCGTGACGATATGGCAGGCGGCGCACAGGCGGCGGAACGCGGTCTCGCCCGCGGCGGCGTCGGCGGCTTGGACCGGCGTCGACAAGGTGGCGGTGACGGCGAGCGCGAAAAACGCGGCGGCGGCTTTCATGTCGGAAACCTTCGGCTGGTGATGACTGGCATATGACTATCGCGCGCCGCAGGTCGATTTCAACGTCCCTGCGACAATCCGTCCCCCCTCAATGCGGGAAGGGCCAGAGGCGCAGCTTCTCCTTGCCGAGCTGCCAAAGCCGCGCGAGGCCGTGCGGCTCGACGATCAGGAAGAAGATGATCAGCGTGCCGAAGATCATGAACTCCATATGCGAGATCATGGCGGTGGAGAGCGGCACGCCCATCGCCGTCGGCACGACGTTCAGGAAAATCGGCAGCAGCACGATGAACGCCGCCCCCAGGAACGAGCCCAGGATCGAGCCCAGCCCGCCGATGATGATCATGAACAGGATCTGGAAGGAGCGGTTGATGTCGAAGGCGAGCGCTTCGACCGAGCTCGTGTACAAGAACGCCCACAACGCCCCCGCCACGCCGCAATAGAACGACGACACCGCGAAAGCCAGCAGCTTGGTCTGCAACGGCTTGATGCCGATGATCTCGGCGGCGATGTCCATGTCGCGGATCGCCATCCACGCCCGGCCCACGCGCCCGCGCACCAGGTTCTTGGCCACCAGCGCCAGCACGGCCACGAAGCTCAGGCAGAAAAGATATTTCGCCTCCGCCGTCGCTTCGATGCCGGTGACGTACCAGCCGAACACGTCGCGCGGCGGGGCGGAGATCACGCCCGAGGCCGAGTAGTTCACGAACCACGGCACCTTGGTGAACAGCCAAATCAGGAAGAACTGTGCCGCTAGCGTGGCGACCGCCAGATAGAAACCCTTGATGCGCAACGAGGGCACGCCGAACACCACGCCGACCGCCGCCGACACGAAACCCGAGAGTACGAACACCACCACGATGTTGAGCTCGGGAAAGGCGGTCGCGAATTTGTAGGCCGCGAAGGCGCCGCACGCCATGAACCCGCCGGTGCCGAGCGACAACTGGCCGCAATAGCCCGTCAGGATGTTCAGCCCGATCGCGGCGAGCGCGAAGACCAGGAACGGGATCAGGATCGTCGACAGAAAGTAATCGTTGGCGAACATCGGCACGCCCACGAAGGCGAGCGCCAAGATGAGCGCCAGGCCGATCCGGTCCTGGCGAATCGGAAACATCGCCTGGTCGGCGGCATAGGCGGATTTGAACTGGCCGGCTTCGCGGTAAAACATCTGCCCTTACACCCGCTCGATGATTTTTTCGCCGAACAGCCCTTGCGGCCGGAACATCAGGAAGACCAGCGCCAGGATATAGGCGAACCAATCCTCGATGCCGCCGCCGATCCCCGGCGCCCAATAGACTTCGGCGACTTTCTCGCCCACGCCGATGATGAGCCCGCCGATGATCGCCCCCGGGATCGAGGTGAAACCGCCCAGGATCAGCACCGGCAAGGCCTTCAACGCGATGAGGGCCAGCGAGAACTGCACGCCGAGTTTCGAGCCCCACATGATGCCCGCGACCAACGCGACGAGGCCCGCGACCGCCCACACGATCACCCAGATGGTGCGCAAAGGAATGCCGACGGATTGCGCGGCTTGGTGATCGTCGGCGACGGCGCGCAGCGCGCGGCCGATGCGCGTCGATTGGAAGAAGAAGGCGAGCGTGGCGACCAGCGTGCCGGCGACCAAGGCGGCGACGATGTCGAACGTATTCACCAGCACGCCGCCGAACTCCATCGGGGTCTTGGGGATACCCACATCCATGCGCTTGATGTCCGAGCCCCAGATGGTCTGGAACAGCCCGTCGATGAAGAAGGTGATCCCGATCGTCGCCATGAACAGGATGATGGCCGGCTGGTTGACCAGCGGGCGCAGCACGAGGCGCTCGATCGCCATGGCCATCAGCAGCATCACGCCCAGCGTCAGGATCAGCGCCAGGAACATCGGCACGCCCATTTCCTGGAAGCCCACGAAGGTCAGGGCCGCGCACAGCACCATGGCACCTTGCGCGAAGTTGAACACGCCCGAGGCTTTGAAGATGAGCACGAAGCCGAGTGCGACCAGCGAGTACATCACGCCCGTGAGCAAGCCGCCGATCACGACCTCGACGAAGAAGATGGGGAATTCCCAAATCTCCTTGAGCGGATCGAACAGGAAGCCGATTACCTCGCCGATCATCGCGTCCTCATTCGTGCGGAACGCCGAGATAGGCGTCGATCACGCGTTTGTCGCTCTTGACCTCGGTCGGCGTGCCGTCGGCGATCTTGCGCCCGTATTCGAGCACGACCACGCGGTCGGAGATGTCCATCACCACGCCCATATCGTGCTCGATGAGGGCGATGGTGGTGCCGAACTCCTCGTTCACGTCGAGGATGAAGCGGCACATATCCTCCTTCTCCTCGAGATTCATGCCGGCCATCGGCTCGTCGAGCAGCAGCAGCTCGGGCTCGGCCGCCAGCGCGCGGCCCAGCTCGACGCGCTTTTGCAAGCCGTAGGGCAAGCGGCCGACCGGCGTTTTGCGGATCGCCTGGATCTCCAGGAAGTCGATGATCCGTTCGACGTATTCGCGATGCTCGATCTCTTCGTTGAGCGCCGGGCCCCAATAGAGGCATTGCCACCAGAAGCTCCGGCGCATCTTCAGCAGACGCCCGGTCATGATGTTGTCGAGCGTCGACATGCCCTTGAACAGCGCGATGTTCTGGAAGGTGCGCGCGATGCCGCCGGCGGCCGCCTCGTGCGGGCGCATCTGCTTGCGCACATTGCCCTTGTAGGTGATCTGCCCCGCACTCGGGTGATAGAAGCCGTTGATGCAGTTGAGCATCGAGGATTTGCCGGCACCGTTGGGCCCGATGATCGCGCGGATTTCGCCCTTGCGGATGTCGAAGGACACGTCGGTCAGCGCCTTCACGCCGCCGAAGCCGAGCGAGACGTTCTCGACCTTGAGCAGCGTATCCCCGATGACCCGGCCCTTGCTCGACATCGTCAGCCGGCCTTCGCAAGATCGAGGGGCGCGAGACGGGAAGGTTCGAAGCGCGCCGCTTCGCGGATGACCAGATCGGCTTCGAGCTTGCCTTTGCGCCCGTCCTCGTAGGTCACGACCGTGGAGATATGGCCGCGTTCGGCGCCCGAATAGAGCGCGTCGACCAGCGCGCCGTAGCGGTCGGCGATGAAGTTCCGCCGCACCTTGCGCGTGCGGGTCAGCTCGCCGTCGTCGGCGTCGAGCTCCTTGTGCAGGATCAGGAAGCGGCGCACTTGCGAGCCCGCCACATTGGGATCGCCGGCCAGATCGCGGTTCACCTTCTCCACGCAATCCTGGATGAGCGCGTAGACTTCGGGCTTGGCGGCGAGTTCCTGATAGCTCGCATAGGCCAAGCCCTGACGCTCGGCCCAGTTGCCCACCGCTTCGAGATCGATGTTGAGGAACGCCGCGACCGAGTCGCGCCCGTGCCCGAACGCCACCGCTTCCTTCACGTAGCTGAAGAATTTCAGCTTGTTCTCGACGTATTTCGGCGCGAACAGCGTGCCGTCCTTGAGGCGGCCCACGTCCTTGGCGCGGTCGATGATCTTGAGATGGCCGTCCTTGTCGAAGAACCCGGCGTCGCCGGTTTTGTAATAGCCGTCCGGCGTCTTGGCCGCGGCGGTGGCTTCGTCGTTTTTGTAGTAGGCGACGAAAATACCGGGCGACTTGACCAGCACCTCGCCCGAGTCCGCGATCTTGATCTCGACCTCCGGCGCGGCGACGCCCACCGTGTCGGACTTGATCTGGCCGTCGGGCTGCATGCAGATGAACACGCTCGACTCGGTGGCACCGTAGAGCTGTTTGAGGTTCAGCCCGAG
>JAMNXK010000267.1 GCA_023653245.1 Tagaea sp. | reverse complement strand
CGCGCGCGTCACCCAAAACCTGTCAAGCGACGAATCCGAGGCCCGCCAAGGCGTTATTGAGGAAATGCAGGACGATCGCGGGCAGCGGGGTCCCGGTCAGGCGGACGATCCAGCCGAGCAGCAAGCCGAACAGGAAAACCTGCCCGAGCAGCGCGGCCAAAGTCAGCGCATCGAGTTCGACCAGCGCGATCCAGCCGGGCACGTGAATCGCGGCGAACAACGCGGCCGCCGCCGCGTTGGCGATCCAAAACGCGTGGCGCCGGCGCAGCGCCTTCAGCGTCAAGCCGAAGAACACGAACACCTCGACCACCGCGACGAAGCCCAGCCCCACCCATGCGGCGACGAAGGCCGGGCCGGTGTCGTCAAGCGGGATCGCGTGCCAGTTCTCGCCGCCCCACATCGCCGCCGCGCGGCTCGCGCCGAGATAGGCGGCGGCGATAGCCCAGCCGAGCCACGGCAGCGAACCCGGGCGCTGGTCGATCGCGTCGCGCGGCGAGATCTTCTCGATCGCCACGCACCACAGCACCGGCAGCACGAGCCACAGCGCCACGCGCCAGACGTCGGCGATGGCGCGCGCGGCCGCCGGCGTTTCGGCCGCCGCATCGGTCCAGGGAATCAGCGCGATGCGCAGCGTCCACGCGGCGAAAAACAGCGCGAGAAAAGCCGGCAGACGTTTGAGGGCGGCGTCAGAAATCGACACAGCGCCCGTTGCGTTCCCAATCGCCGTAGCGCGTGGGCTCGGGCCCCTCGGGGCCGCCGAATTCGGGTGCCTTGGCCGGCTTCTTGGCCGGCGCGGGCGCCGGCTCGGAAGGCGGCGGCGCCGTCCGGATCTTGGCGTCGTCGTCCATGGCAGGGATATGCCCCCTCGTTGCGCGCCGGGCAAGGCTTGAACCGTCACCCCAAGCCGCTACATGATCGGGCATGAATTACACCAAAACCGCCCTGCTCCTGGCCGCGATGACCGGCTTGTTCCTGGCCATCGGCTTCGCGCTGGGCGGCGAGCAAGGCATGCTGATCGCCTTGGTCGTGGCCGCCGGCTTGAACGTGTTCAGCTATTGGAACTCCGACAAGCTCGTGCTGCGCATGCACGGCGCGCGGCAAGTCACGCCCGAGGAAGCGCCCAAGTTCCATTCGATGGTCGCCGAATTGGCGCGGCGCGCGGACATGCCGATGCCCAAGGTCTACGTGATCGAAAATCCGCAGCCCAACGCCTTCGCCACCGGCCGCAATCCCGACAACGCCGCCGTCGCCGCGACCACCGGCCTGTTCGACGTGCTCGACAGCGACGAGGTCGCCGCCGTGATGGCCCACGAGCTCGCCCATGTGAAGAACCGCGACACGCTGATCATGACCGTGACGGCGACGATCGCCGGTGCCATCGGCATGCTGGCGAACTTCGCCATGATGTTCGGGCAGAACCGCGACGGGCGCGGGATGGGGATGATCCCCACGCTGTTGATGATGATCCTGGCGCCGATGGCCGCGATGCTGGTGCAGATGGCGATCAGCCGGTCGCGCGAATACGAAGCCGACCGCCTGGGCGGCGAGATCGTGGGGAACCCGCGCCTGCTGGCGCGCGCGCTGGAGAAGATCTCGCGCGGGGTTCAGGCGATCCCGAACGAATCGGCCGAGCGCAATCCCGCGAGCGCGCATCTGTTCATCATGAACCCGCTATCGGGTGCGAGGATGGACAATCTGTTCTCGACGCACCCGAACGCGGCGAACCGGATCGAGGCGCTGGAGAAACAGGCGGCGGCGATGGGTGCGAGTGCCGCCCCGACGCGCCGCGCCTCGGTGCCCGCTTCGGGCGGCGCGCGGCGCGGGCCGTGGAGCCGCTGAGAACCGTCAGACGCTGAGATCGACGAACTGGCCGCGGCCCGAGGCTTGCGGCGGGGGCGGCAGATAGGCCGGCGCCGTTTCGGTCGCCGAACTGGGATCGATGCCGCGCGCGGAGATGTTGCCCCCGCCCGCGGCACCGGCCTGCGCCACGGCGGCGGCGCCGCCGGTCGGCTCGAATTCCTCGGTGCTATTGCGCTCGGCGACCCGATCGCGGCCCAGCTCGACCTCGTTCGCGGGATCGAAGCCGCCGCTCTGATAGAGCGCGCCGATGTCGCCGTAGTTGATGGCCGAAGCGAAGGAAGAAGAGATACTGAGCGACACCGGAATTCTCCGAACAACCGAGTTTCGATGTCGCCATTACGCCTTGGAAAGCTTAGCTCGAAGTGAATGCGCGCTTCGCTTCTTCGCATGCGGCGCATGCGCCAGACGCGAAGTTCGGGCTTTCTCGAAAATTTTCGGAGAATGAGTCTCAAGCGGCCGCGCATCCGAGTCTTTGTTTTCCAGGCTCCTTGCGAAATGCGACGCGGATCGAATCGGGCGTTTTCGGCGAATGCGCCGGGCGTTTGTCGAGAATTTTCGCCGAATGCGGTTTCGCAAATCAGGAAAACGCGCGGACCATCCAAAGCGCCAAGCCGGGGATGGCCACGACCAGCGCCAGGCGGAAAACATCGGCGGCGATGAAGGGCAGCACGCGCGCGTAGGTGCGCGTGATCGGCACGTCGCGCGCGATCGCCGAGATCACGAACACGTTGAGCCCGATGGGCGGGGCGGTGAGCCCGATGCCCACGACGATCAACACCAGAATGCCGAACCAGATCGCCACGTCGTCGGGGCTCATGCCGAAATCGAGCGCCTGCACGATCGGGAAGAACACCGGCAGCGTGAGCAGGATCATCGCCAGCTCGTCCATCACCGCGCCCAGGAAAATGTAGATCGCCAGCATCGCGACCAGCACCACGTGCGGCGCCAAGCCCATCCCGCCGACGAGATCGGCGACGGTCGACGGCAGACGCGCCAGCGCCAGAAACGCGCCGAAGACTTCGGCGCCCAGCAGGATCATGAAGATCATGCCCGAAGTTTCGGCCGTCTGTTTGATCGCCTCCACGATGCCGCGCCAACCGAGCGTGCGTTGCGCCACGCCCACCGCGAGCATGGCGATGGCGCCGACCGAAGCGCCCTCGGTCGGCGTGAACACGCCGCCATAGATGCCGCCCACCACCACGATGGCGACCGCGATCGCCGGGACCACGTCGGCGTCGACGACCGCGATCAGCACGGCGAACAGCAGCAGCGAGACCCCGAGACCGGTCCCGACGCCGCCGCTCGCCCATAGATACGCGGCGAGCAGCGCCACGCCGGCGGCGGCGGCATAGGGCCAGCGCTTCTTGGGCCCGGTCGGCGGCAGCTCGATCTTGCTTTCAGGTGCCAGGCCCGGCTCGCGCCACACCATCAACGCGATCACCGCGCAATAGAAGACGGCTGCGAGCAGCCCGGGGATCAGCGCCGCCTGGAAGAGCTTGGCGATGTTCTGCTCGGTGGTGATCGCGTAGACGACCAGGATCACCGAGGGCGGGACGAGGATCCCGAGCGTGCCGCCGACCGCGATGGTGGCGGTGGCGAAACCCGGGTCGTAGCGGAAGCGGTTCAGTTCGGGCAACGCCGCGCGTCCGAACGTCGCCGTGGTGGCGACCGACGAGCCGCAAATGGCGCCGAACGCCGTGCACGCGCCGATCACCGCCATGGCGAGGCCGCCGCGCAAATTCCCGAAGGCGCGCTCGGCCGATTTGAACAGCGCGCGCGCGATCCCCGCGCGCTCGGCCAGCGCGCCCATCAGGATGAACAGCGGCACGACCGACAGCGTGTAGTTGGCGAACTGGTGATAGGTGTTGGTCTTCATGTAGCCGAAGAACGCGTTCCAGCTCGTCAGCTCGATATAGCCATAGGCGCCGACCGCGAACATCGCCAGGCCGATGGGCGCGCGCAAGGCGATCAGGCCCAGCATGGCGAGGAAGCCGAGCGACGCGAGGGCGAAGGGCGTCATGACCGGCCGAAGAAGCGCAGCAACGCGGTCAGGAACGCGACGAACGACAGGCACCCGCACAGCACGGCGCTGGTCAGAATCACCGGCCAGAGCTGGAGCTGCAGCTCGATCGTCGTCTCCCAATTGTCCTTGGCGTCCCACGCGCCGAGATAAAGCCCGTAGGCGCAGAATCCCATCGCGACCGAGAAGACCAGATCCCAGACTCCGTCGATCGCCGCGTTGACGCGCGGCGGAAGGAATTGGGTGAACGTATCGACGTTGATGTTGGCGCGGCGCGCCTGGGTGTAGGGCAGATAGGCGAACACGGCCAAGGCCGTGGCGATGCGCACGAACTCGAAATCCCCGCGCACGGGGGCGGAGAACAGCCAGCGCCCGAGCACGCTCGCGCACACGAGCACGGCGACGCCGATCGCGAGCACGCCGCCCAGCGCGGCGAAGACGCCCGCCACCCGCTCGAGAAGCGGGACGAAAGGCGGCGTCAGGTCGGGTTCGGCGGATGGATTCAAGGGCTCCACACCTCATCGGACCTCATGGTTCGACAGGCTCACCATGAGGTCCGGAAGAAAGACCCCTCATCCTGAGCCCGTCGAAGGATGAGGGTCGCAACCGATCAAGCTTGGGCGTTGGCGTGTTTGGCGATCAGCCCGCGCGCGGT
>JAMNXK010000266.1 GCA_023653245.1 Tagaea sp. | reverse complement strand
CGGCCGTCGCCGGCGGCTTGCAAGGCGTGCGCACGGTGGCCGGATTGACGTCGCAGCAAGGCGCCGCCCAAGGCCTCGCCGCGGGCGCGCAGACGCCCGGCGGCGGCGCTTTCCAGCCCGGCGCCTTGATGACCTTCGAGCAGCTGCGTTCGATCAATACCGGCACGGCCGAATTCAATCCGATGACGGTGACGATGACCAAAACCGCGGGGCCGACCACGCAAACGGTGAGCTACACGTTCCGGTTCAACTACGATTTCGGCGCGCGCCAGACCTTCGGCGCCAATGTCAGCATCAACGTCCAAGGGGCCGGCGCCATGACCCAAGGCGTCGGGACGTTCCCCTTGCTCTCCAACCCGTTCGGAACCAAGACAGGCCCCGCGATCGTCACCGAGAACAACATCACCGTTCCCACGCTCGGCGGCATGGCGAGCGTGACCGGCGACATGCTCAACGGCCAGACCCGCGTGTTCGGCGCGATCAAGCACACGGTCACGTACGCACAGGCGGGCAATTCGTTCCAGGGTTCCGGCACGACGCTGCGCAAGTGAAGAAGCGTCTGGCCGCCGCCGCGATCGCCGTCGCCGCCGGCGGGGCGTATTTGTGGGATAGCCCCGAGCGCCCGCGCACCTACGACGCCGGCGCATGCCGGGCGGTCGACGGCGACACGCTCGATTGCGACGGAAGGCGCGTGCGCTTGGCCAATATCGACGCGCCCGAGCTCCAGGGGCGCTGTGCGGCCGAAATCCAGATGGCCGAGCGCGCCAAGCTCGCCGCGATGATCGCCCTGGCCGTCGCGCCCGTGCACGTGGTACCCGAGCGGGGCAAGGACCGCTATGGCCGCCTGATCGCGCGCGTGGCGGTGGATGGCAGGGATCTGGGCGGGATTTTGATCGCTCAGGGCCTCGCGCGCCCTTATGCCGGCGGCGCGCGAAGCGGCTGGTGCGGGTAAGCGCGCCGCGCTACGCGGCCGGCGGTGCGGCGCCGTCCTTTTTGGCGCCGCCGTCGCCGTAGATCTTCAGGATCAACGTGTCGAGGCTGGCGCGCTCCTCGTCCTTCAGCACGATGCCGTGGTCGAGATAGTCGCGCCCCTCCGCCATCGCGCGAATGCCGGCGGCGATGTAGATGTCCATCAATTCGCGGATCGCGTGGAACGGCTTGCAGTTCACCGAACCCATGCGCGTATCGAAAATCCCGGCGATCACGCTGATACGGTTCAGCGTGTTCTGCAGCTCGGATCGACGGCGTTCGTCGATTTTGGACGGGGCCTTCTGGGCGGGCGCTTCAGCCATACCGCAATGTTTATGGCCGGGGCGGCGCGAAAGCAAGCGATTCCAAGAACTTCAGAACGGCGGCTTCGAAGGCCGGTCCTTGCATTTCGTTGTGCCCGCGATCGGGGAGTTCGACGAAGCGCTTGGGCGCGCGCGCGGCGGCGAACAGCGCTTGGCCATGGCGGAACGGAATGATCAGGTCTTGGGCGCCATGGACGATCAGCAGCGGCGCTTGGATGTCCGCGATGCGCGAAACCGAATCGAAGCGATCGGTCGTCAGATGCTTGGCGGGCAGCCAGCGCATGATCTCGCCCGCGCGCTCGGCGACCGACAGATAGGGCGACTGCAAGATCACGCCCAAGACGCGCCGCTCGCTCGCCATCTTGACGGCCACGCCCGTGCCCAGACTTTCCCCCCACAGCACGACGGGGCCGGCCCGCAGCGCGTCGAGCGTGGCGCGCGCATCGGCATAGAGGCCTTCTTCGCTCGGCCGGCCGGGATTGCCGCCGAAGCCGCGATAGGTCGCGAGCACCACTTCGTAGCCGTGGCGCGCCGCCTGTGCCGCGATGTCGATGCGCCAGGACGCGTCTTGCGCGTTGCCGTGGAACAGCACGATCGACGGCTTGTGCGCGTCGCCCGGACGGCGCCAGGCGGTCAGGTCCAGCCCGTCCGCCGTGCGCACGGGAAACGGCGCGTAGCCCGCCGCGCGCATCTTGCCCGCGTCGATCGGCGTCGAGGACGGGTGGTAGATGAACGAGCGCTGGCCCAGCCACATCGCCAAAACCGCGATCGCGTAGGCCACGGTCGCGAAGACGGCGATCTCGAACATGCGTTTCACCGCGCCGCGCGCACGGCCCATCGATGGCCGGCCAGCGCGACGAAGCCGGCGATCGCGAACATGATCGCCAACGGCATCATCGTGCCGTCCTGGGTGTAACCCATCAGCAGCGTGGAGAGGGCGCCCGCCGCCGTCTGAATGGAACCGATCAAGCCCGACGCGGCGCCCGCCAATTTCGGGTCCACCGAAACGGCGCCGGCGATCAGGTTGGGCTGCGCCAGGCCGTTGGTGAATCCCAACAGGCAGAACGGCACGAAGAACGCCGCGACCTGAAGCTCCAAGAAAAACGCCGCCAAGAGCGCCAGTATCCCCGGGAACACGCCCACCACGCAGCCGATCCGCGCCATCCGGTCGAGGCCGACGGATTTCGACCAGCGCCCGGCGGCGAAATTCCCGGCCGCGTAGGCCGCCGCGCAGAAGGCGAACCAGGCGCCGTACTCGGCCGGACTGCCGCCCAGCACGGTCACGACCAAATAGGGCCCGGCCGCCAGGAAGCCGAAGAACTGGATCGAATTGAACGACACCGCGATCGTGTACCCGAGAAACGGCCTCGACCGCAGCAACGCGCCGCCGCCGCGCAAGACCGACACGAAATCGAGCGTGGCGTGGCGTTGATGGTGGGTTTCGGGCGAGTAACGATACGACGCCCACAGGCCGAAGACGGCGAAAGCCAGCATCGCCGCGAAGGTGGATTGCCAGCCGAAATTCTGATCGAGCAGCCCCCCGATCCCGGGGGCGACCATCGGCATCATCACCATGCCCATGGTGACGTAGCCCAGAATGCTGGCGGACTCGTCGCGCGGGTAGATGTCGCGTACGATCGCGCGCGCCAGCACCAGCCCGGCGCAGGAACCCACGCCTTGCGCGACCCGGCCGGCGAGCAGGGCGGTCATCGTGGGTGCGATCAAGCACAGAAAACTGCCCAGGCATCCCAGGGCCAGCCCCCAAAGCAGGACGGGCCGCCGTCCATAGCGGTCGGAGAGCGGTCCGTAGATCAATTGCCCGCCGGCGACCGAGGCCAGATAGAGCGTGAGCGTCAACTGCGCGGTGCCGTAATCCGAGTCGAACGCGTCGGCGAGATTGGGCATCGAGGGTGCGAAAGCGTTGAGCGCGAAGGGCCCGACCGCGCTCATCACCACCAAAACCCAGAGCGGCGGGCGCGCGGTCACGCGCCACCGCGCGTGGCGCTGTGGCCCCGCCTGGCGCTGTGGAATGTCGCTTGCACGGCCTTGCTTCGCACCGCTTTCCGGGCCAATTTGCGCCCCTCCCGTCGCTCAGGGCCGTCGCCATGACATTGCACGTCGCTCTCCACCACCGCACCGCCTATCGCTACGACCGCCCGATCGCGTTGGGCCCCCAGGTCGTCCGCTTGCGTCCCGCGGCCCATGCGCGCACGCCCGTTCTTTCCTATTCGCTCAAAATCGAGCCTTCAACCCATTTCATCAACTGGCAGCAAGATCCGCACGGCAATTGGCTGGCGCGGCTGGTTTTTCCGGAGAAAACCGACAAATTCACCGTCGAGGTCGATCTCGTCGCCGACATGGCGGTGATCAACCCGTTCGATTTCTTCCTCGAGCCCTATGCCGAGAAATTTCCCTTCGCCTACGAAGAGGGGCTGCTCGACGATCTGGCACCCTTCATGAAGCCCGAGCCCGCCGGTCCGAAACTGGCCGCGTGGCTCGCCAAGGTCGATCGCACCCAAACGCGCACGATCGATTTTCTGGTCGGGCTCAACATGCGCCTGCAAAAGGACATCGGTTACATCATCCGGATGGAGCCGGGCGTCCAGACCTGCGAGCAGACGCTGACCAGCGCCAAAGGCTCGTGCCGTGACACCGGCTGGCTGCTGGTCCAGATCCTGCGCCATCTCGGCTTCGCCGCGCGCTTCGTGTCGGGATATTTGATTCAGCTCGTCGCCGACCAGAAGGCGCTCGATGGTCCCTCGGGCACGACGCACGATTTCACCGATCTGCACGCGTGGACCGAGGTCTATCTGCCCGGTGCGGGCTGGATCGGGTTCGATCCGACCTCGGGCCTGATGACGGGCGAGGGGCATATCCCGCTCGCCGCCACGCCCGCCCCGCAATCGGCGGCACCGGTCGAAGGCGCGCACGAAAAAGCCGAAGTCGAATTCGGCCATGACATGAAAGTCACGCGCGTGGCCGAGAGTGCGCGCGTGACCAAGCCCTATACCGAGGACGCGTGGGCGGCGATCGAAGCGCTCGGCCACACGGTCGACGCGCATCTGGCCAAGGGCGACGTGCGCCTGACCATGGGCGGCGAGCCGACCTTCGTGTCGATCGACGACATGGACGGGGCGGAGTGGAACACGGCGGCGCTGGGGCCGACCAAGCGGCGCTTGGCGGGCACGTTGCTCAAGCGGCTGCAGAAGCTGTGGTCGCCGGGCGCGCTGCTGCATTACGGCCAGGGCAAAT
>JAMNXK010000265.1 GCA_023653245.1 Tagaea sp. | reverse complement strand
GGCACGCCTTCGTGGGTCAGCTCCTCCTCGGACTTGCCGCAGGTGCTGATCTCCGGGATCGTGTAGATGCCGTAAGGGAACAGCTCGGGCACCGATTTGGCTTCGACGCCGAACGCATGGCACGCCGCGAGCCGGCCCTGCTCCATCGAGGTCGAAGCGAGCGCCGGAAAGCCGATCACATCGCCCACCGCGTAGATATGCGGCACCTCGCTTTGGTAGTGCGCGTTGACCTTGATGCGCCCGCGGTCGTCGGCCGCGAGCCCCGCCGAAGCGAGGTCGAGCGTATGCGTCGCCCCCGTGCGGCCGATCGAATAGAGCGCCTTCTCGGTGACGATCTGCTTGCCCGATTTGAGCTTCACGCGCACGCGCGGGCCGTGCTCGGCGTCTTCGGCGGAATAGTCGAGGCCTTCGACCTCCTCGCCCAGGCGCAAGGTCACGCGGTTCTTGCGCATCTGGTAGACCAGCGTGTCGATGATTTCGTGATCGACGAAGTCGAGCAGACGCTCGCGCTTGTCCACGACGGTCACGCGCACGCCGAGCGTGGAGAAGATCGTCGCGTATTCGCAGCCGATGACGCCCGCGCCGATCACGCACAAGGATTTGGGCAGGCGCTGCAGCCCCAGAATGTCGTCGGAGATGACGATGTTCTGCGCGTCGAACGGAATCGACGCGGATTTGGTCGCGGCCGTGCCGGTGGCGATCACGATGCGCTTGGCGCGAACTTCGCGCCGTCCCCTTCCGTCGACGCCGGTCAGCGCCACCGTCTCGGGGCCCGCGAACTTCGCTTCGGCGGCGATCAGCTCGACGCCGTTGCGCTGGAGCTGGTGGCGCACGATGTCGAGCTCGGCCTGGATGACGGCGGAGGTGCGGTAAAGCAGATCCGCCATCGTGATGTTCTGTTTGACCTGGTAGGAGGCGCCGTAGACGTTGCGCTCGCGATAGCCGGAGAGATGCAGCGTCGCCTCGCGCAAGGTCTTGGACGGGATCGTGCCGGTGTTGATGCATGCCCCGCCGACCACGGCCTTGTGCTCGACGACCGCCACGCGCTTGCCGAGCTTGGCGGCTTGAATCGCGGCGCGTTGGCCCGCCGGGCCCGAGCCCATCACCAGCAGATCGTAATCGTACGCGTCGGTCATCGGTCTATCCCTGCAGGAGCGTTTCGGCGAGCAGCAGAATGTCGGTTTCCATCTGGTCCTTCACCGAGCGGTAGAGGTCGCGGATCGACACGATCGCCACGATCTTCTCCCCGTCGAGCACGGGCAGATGGCGGAAGCCCTTCTCGGCCATGATGTCGAGCGCCTGCTGCACGGTCGCGTCCGGCGCGATCGTGATCGGGCCGGCCGTCATCACCTGGGCGAGCGTCGTCGTCGCGGGATCGAGCTCCTTGGCGAGCACGCGCATCAGCGCGTCGCGCTCGGAGAAAATGCCCACCAGCTTCTCCTCCTCGACGACCATCAGCGCGCCGATGCGCAAATAGGCCATCATGCGCGCGGCTTCGAGGACGGTCGCGGAGGGTTCGAGCGTGGCGAGGCTTTGTTCGCCGACGGCGTGGGGGACGACGGTGCGTTCGGTGTGGATCATGGTCAGAAGAACAGTTTTTCGAGGTC
This sequence comes from Tagaea sp., assembly GCA_023653245.1. Next base: position 2,947 of record JAMNXK010000265.1, on the reverse strand, counting down.
GACCGAGGAATCCCGGCCCAGCGAGTCGAAATTGGTCTTGAGCCACTCGTCGGCTTTGCGCCGGCCGAGATCGCGCAGCGTGTGCAGGAAATCCTGGTCGAGATTGTACTTGGACGACACGCCGAAGGCGGCCATCTCCTCCTCGGCCTGGACCATGTGGAAATAGATGCGCCGCAGGCCCGAGCGTCCCGTCAGGCGATGGCGTTCGAGCAGGCGCGTGACGAAGGCGATCGTGCGCATCTCGCGCATCATCGTGGCGTTGAAGCTGATGGCGTTCATGCGGTCGGCGATGGCGCGCGCGCTTTCGGGCAGCTGCTCGATGCGGATCGGGTTGATCTCGATCAGCAGCACGTCCGAGGCGCGGCAATTGTAGATCAGCGGGAACATCGCGGGGTTCCCCATGAACCCGCCATCCCAGTAATGCTCGCCGTCGATCTCGACGGCCTGGAACAGATGCGGCAGGCACGCGCTGGCGAGCAGCACGTCGGCGGTCAGCTCGTGATTGCGGAACACGCGGATCTTGCCGGTGCGCACGTTGGTGGTGGAGATGAACAGCTTCACCCCCTCGCCTTCGCGCACTTTGGCGAAGTCGATCATCTCCTCCAGCGATTCCTTCAGCGGATTGTCGTTGCGCGGATTGAGCTGGTAGGGCGAGAACAGCCGCGTCATCAGATCGAAGCCCTGATAGAACGGCGACAGATCGAGATTGGCGGGATTGCCGAACATCTTGTCGAACATCGTCGGCTGGAAGATCGAATAGCGGCCGGTCTCGGCGACCTGATTCCAGAACTTGGCGAGCAACTCGCGCGCGGCTTGCGGCCCGCCTTGCGCCATGCCCCAAACGACGACGGCGCCGTTCATGGCGCCGGCCGACGTGCCCGAAATCCCCTCGATCAGCAGCCGCTCGTCCTCGAGCAGGCGATCGAGCACGCCCCAGGTAAAGGCGCCATGCGCACCCCCGCCTTGCAGCGCCAAAGTGATGTGCTTTTTGTCGTCGGCCATGCCCCGGACCCGGTGATTTGCCGCTAGCTTAGCAGCAAATCTGCCGGGGACCGGTTAAAGAATTGATATGGCGGTACTTTAGACGTGCAGACGGCGATACGGCGCGTCGTCGAACAGGCCTTCGGGGGCCGCCAGGCCCAAGCGCGCGGCGGCGATTTCCAGGCGCTTGGGATCGGGCTGGAAGCGCAATTGCGCCAGCGCGCGGGTCAGCGTCGCCGCGTCGGCCAGATCGCCGGCCAGCGCCGAAATCACCGGCGCGGCCGCGCGCGCGGGCTCGGCGGCGAGCAAGCGCTCGGCGCGCACGGCATGGGTGACCAGACGCTGGCTCTGCGCGGGGTGTGCGGCGATGAAGCCGCGCGCCAAGGCGAAGGCGCCGGCGGGCTGGTCAGGGAAAATCTCCGCCCCGCGCGCGATCGGGCGCAGACCGGCCGCACTGGCGAACGGCTCGCGCAAGGCGACGGCATCGACCGTCCCGCGCGCCAGCGCGTCGAGCGACGCTTCCGCCGCGACGGGCACGATTTCGGCGTTGCGGCCGCTGGCGGCGAGCCAATGCCGCACCGCTTGGGTCGCCATCGGGCGGGCGGGATCGCTCGCCAGGCGCACGAAGTCGGGGCGGCTCGACAGCACGGCGATGTCCTCGACCGTGGTGCCCGCGACGATGCGCGCGGCCGGCGCGGCCGGCGCGGCCGGCGAGAAGGCCAAGGCCGAAACCGGGCCCCAATAGGAATCGACCGCGCCTTGCGCCAGCGCCTGGGCTAATTCGGCCGGGGTGGCGAAACGCGTGGGCGCGATGTCGATGCCCGCGGCCGCCGGCCAGCCTTCGCCCAGCATCACGAAGAGCGGAGCAGCCTCGAAGCCGGGGAGGTAGCCGGCGCGCAGCGTCACGCGTTTCTCGCCGGCGAGAGCGGGCGTGGCGAGAAGGGCAAGACCGCCCAGCAGGGCGCGGCGGGAAATCTGGGTCATGGCGAACTCCGAAATCGGGTCGCCTCATGCCTAAACCCGCGCCTGCGGAGGCGTTAGTGAGGAGTTCTCAAACCTCGTCCAAGATTTTCTAAGCCGCCATCAGCGCTTCGACATGGGCGGCGGAAGAAGCGGCAAGCGCTTCAAGGTCGTAGCCGCCTTCCAAGCAGCTCACGAGACGGTCTTTGGCGTGCGTGCGGGCCACGTCCATCAGCGCGCGGGTCACCCAGGCGTAGTCGTCTTCGTGCAGCCGCAGACTGGCCAGCGGATCGAGCTCGTGGGCGTCGAACCCGGCCGAGACGATCACGAGCTCGGGCTTGAACGCGTCCAGTGCCGGCAAAATCTTGGTCTCGAAGGCGCGGCGGAAGGCCGACCCCTCCGACCCGCCGGGCAAAGGCGCGTTGACGATGTTGCCGGCCACGCCGCGCTCTTGCGCCGCCCCCGTGCCCGGATAAAGCGGCCATTCGTGGCTCGACGCGTAGAACAGATCGCGGTCGCGCTCGAACATATGCTGCGTGCCGTTGCCGTGATGGACGTCGAAATCGACCACCGCCACGCGCCGCAGACCGTGCTTCACGCGCGCGTGCAAGGCGCCGACGGCGACGTTGTTGAACACGCAAAACCCCATGGCCTGCGCCGCTTCGGCATGGTGTCCCGGCGGGCGGACGGCGCAGAAGGCGTTGCGCGCGCGGCCCTCGCACACCGCATCGACGCCGGCGACCACCGCACCGGCCGCACGCAGTGCGGCGTCCTCGGAGCCGGGCGAGACGATCGTGTCGCCGTCGATCTGATGGCGGCCCATCGGCGGGATCGCCCCCAACACGCCTTCGACATAGGCGCGCGGATGCACGAGGCACAGATCGTCGTCGCGCGCGCGCGGCGCGGAAACGCGTTCGAGCTTGGCGAACGCCGGCTGGCCCAAGGCGCCGAGCACGGCTTCGAGCCGGCGCGGATTTTCGGGGTGATACGGACCCGGATCGTGATC
>JAMNXK010000264.1 GCA_023653245.1 Tagaea sp. | reverse complement strand
TCGGTGAACACGAGCGTGACTTTCTCGGTGCCGAGAAGGGCGACGTATTGCTTGATGAGGCTGTTCTCGGGCTCCTTGAGGATGCGCACGAAATCGCCCTTTTCCAGGCCCTTCAACTCGACGCGGATCGGCAGACGGCCTTGCAGCTCCGGCAGCAAATCCGAGGGCTTGGACACGTGGAACGCGCCCGACGCCACGAACAAGATGTGATCGGTCTTGATCGGCCCGTGCTTTGTCGTGACCGTCGTGCCCTCGATCAGCGGCAGCAAGTCGCGCTGCACGCCTTCGCGGCTGACGTCCGCACCGCGATAGCCGTCGCCGCGCCCGGCGATCTTGTCGATCTCGTCGATGAAGGCGATGCCGTTCTGCTCGACGGCGAGTTTCGCTTCCTTGATCACGCGCTCTTGATCGACCAGCTTGTCGGCTTCTTCTTGCAGCAGCACGGCGTAGCTCTCGGACACTTTCAGGCGCCGCGGCTTGGTGCGCTGGCCGAAGGCCTTGCCGAGCATCTCCGACAGATTGGCCATGCCCATCTGGCTGCCCGGCGGGGCGCCGGGAATCTCCATCATCGGCATCTGGAACGCCGCGTTGTCGGCGACGTTGAGCTCGATCTCCTTGTCGGCGAGCTGGCCCTCGCGCAGCATCTTGCGGAATTTCTGCTTGGTGTCGGCCGAGGCGTTGGCGCCGACCAGGGCTTCGAGCACGCGCTCCTCGGCGGCGAGCTCGGCCTTGGCCTCGACGTCCTTGCGCAGCCGGTCGCGGGTCATCTGGATCGCGGTCTCCAGCAGATCGCGGATGATCTGCTCGACGTCGCGGCCGACATAGCCGACTTCGGTGAATTTGGTCGCTTCGACCTTGATGAACGGCGCTTGGGCCAATTTGGCCAGGCGCCGCGCGATCTCGGTCTTGCCGCAGCCGGTGGGCCCGATCATCAGGATATTCTTGGGCAGCACCTCCTCGCGCAGTTCGGGGGCGAGTTGCAGCCGGCGCCAGCGATTGCGCAAGGCGACGGCGACGGCGCGCTTGGCCGCGTCCTGGCCGACGATGAAGCGATCGAGTTCGGAGACGATTTCGCGGGGGGAGAAGGCGGGGGCGCTCATTTGATCTCTTCGATGGTCAGGTTCGTGTTGGTGTAGACGCAGATCTCGGCGGCGATCTTCATCGCGCGCTCGGCGATCTCGCGCGCCCCCAGCTCGGTCGCACCGGTCAGCGCGCGCGCGGCCGACAGCGCGAAACTCCCGCCCGAGCCGATGCCGATCAGCCCGTCCTCGGGCTCCAGCACGTCGCCCGTACCGGTCAGCACCAGCGAGGTCGTCTTGTCGGCGACCGCCATCATCGCTTCGAGCCGGCGCAAGTAACGATCCGTGCGCCAATCCTTGGCGAGCTCGACGCACGCGCGCACGAGCTGGCCGGGATGCTTCTCGAGCTTGGCTTCGAGCCGCTCGAACAGCGTGAAGGCGTCGGCGGTCGCCCCGGCGAAGCCGCCGATCACCGCGCCGTCCGCGCCGATCCGCCGGACTTTTCGGGCGTTGGACTTGATGACCGTTGCGCCCAGGCTGACCTGGCCGTCGCCCGCGACGACGACGGACCCGCCGCGGCGCACGCACAAGATGGTCGTGCCGTGCCAAAGTTCGGTTTTGCTCTGTTCCATGATCCCAGCATCTAGGCGAAAGGTTAACGCGCTTCAAGGCGATACCGGTTATCTCTGGATGGCGCCCCGCGATTTCCGGTATATCCTAGGCCTTTCCGCCGCTTAAGGTCGTTCGCGATGGCCGAACTCAAATCCGCCGTGTTCGTTCTTCCGGTGCCGCGCCGCGCAAGCGTGAAGCGCGCGACTAAGGAGACGCAGATCGACGCGACCGTCAATCTCGACGGCACGGGTCTGTACGACGTGGCGACCGGGATCGGGTTCCTCGATCACATGATCGAGCAGCTGTCGCGGCATTCGCTGATCGACATCCATCTGCGCGCCAAGGGCGACCTGCACATCGATTTCCACCACACGACCGAAGACACCGGCATCGTGCTGGGCGAGGCGGTGTCCAAGGCCTTGGGCGAGCGCAAGGGCATCGCGCGCTACGGCGACGCGCTGATCCCCATGGACGAAACGCTGACGCGCGTGGCGCTCGACGCCTCGAACCGGCCTTATCTGATCTGGAAGGTCGCCTTCACGCGGCCCAAGCTCGGCGATATGGATACCGAGCTGTTCAAGGAATTCTTCCAGGCCTTCGCGCAAGCCGCCGGCCTCACGCTGCACGTCGAAAACCTCTACGGCGAGAACAACCACCATATCGTCGAGAGCTGCTTCAAGGGTCTGGCGCGCAGCTTGCGCGCGGCCGTAGCCATCGATCCGCGCAAGGCCGATGCGATCCCGTCGACCAAGGGCGTGCTCGGCGGCGGCTCGGCCGACGCCGTCGACGTGTGATGTTCGGCCCCAAGCGATTCACGGCGCATTTGCGGCCTTTCGCGCGCGAGCCCGATCGCGGCGCGGTGTTCGTGAAGGACGGATTCAGCTGGCCGGCTTTCGTGTTCCTGCCGCTCTGGGCGCTCGTGCATCGGCTGTGGTGGGTGGCGTTCGGCATCGTCGTCGCCTATGCGGCGCTGATCCTCGCCGTCGATCTCCTGGCGCTCGACATGGTGGCCGAGGCGCTCCTCGGTCTCGGTTTCTCCCTGATCGTCGGGTTCGAAGCGAACGATTGGCGGCGCGCCGAGCTCTATCGGCGCGGCTGGATCGAGCGCGGCGTGACGCTGGGGCGCAGCCTGGACGAAGCCGAGCTCGACTGGTTCCGCCGGAACCCGGCGGCGCGATGAAACTCTGCGTCGTCGATTACGGCTCGGGCAATTTGCGCTCGGCCGCCAAGGCGTTCGAGCACGAAGCGCGCGGGACGGCCGAGGTGATCGTCACCGCCGACGCCGAGATCGTGCGCCGCGCCGATCGCATCGTCCTGCCCGGCCAAGGCGCGTTCGGCGATTGCGCCGCCGGTTTGCGCGCCGTACCCGGCATGGTCCAAGCGCTCGAAGAAGCCGTGCAGAAGCGCGGCGTGCCGTTTCTCGGGATTTGCGTGGGCATGCAGCTGCTCGCGGCCACCGGCTACGAGCACGGCACGCATGCGGGCCTGGGCTGGCTGGGCGGCGAGGTGCGCAAGATGACGCCCGCCGATCCCGCGCTCAAACTCCCGCAGCTCGGCTGGAACGCGCTCGACTTCCAAGCCCATCCGCTGCTCGCGGGCTGGCCGCCGGGCGCGCATGTCTATTTCGCCAATTCCTATCACTACGTTCCCGCCGATCCGGGCACGGCGATCGCGCATGCCGATTACGGCGGGCCTATCGTCGCGGCGGTCGCCAAGGGTAATGTCGCGGGCACGCAATTCCATCCCGAGAAGAGCCAGGCGATCGGGCTCGCTCTCGTCTCCAACTTCCTGAGCTGGCGCCCATGATCCTGTTCCCCGCGATCGACATCAAAGCCGGCAAATGCGTGCGCCTGTTCCAAGGCGACATGGACCAAGCGACCGTGTTCAACGACGATCCCGCCGATCAGGCGCGGAAATTCGCCGCCGCCGGCGCGCGCTGGATTCACGTCGTCGATCTGGACGGCGCGTTCGCCGGCAAGCCGGTCAACGGCGAGGCGGTGCGCGCGATCCTGTCGGCGGTGGACATTCCCGTGCAGCTCGGCGGCGGCATCCGCGACGAAGCGGGCATCGCGGCCTGGCTGGTCGGCGGGGTGACGCGGGTGATCCTGGGCACAGCGGCGGTCAAGGATCCCGGCTTCGTCAAGCGCGCGTGCAAAAGCTTCCCGGGCCGCATCGTCGTGGGCATCGACGCGCGCGGCGGCCGCGTGGCGGTGCAAGGCTGGGCCGAAACGTCGGAGATGGAGACCGTCGATCTCGCCCGCCGGTTCCAGGATTCGGGCGTGGCGGCGATCGTCCATACCGACATCGAGCGCGACGGCGCGCTGCAAGGCCCCAATATCGCCGCCTCGCTCGAACTCGCGCGCGCGGTGTCGATCCCGGTGATCGTGTCGGGCGGCGTTTCCTCGATGGACGATCTGCGCGCGTTGAAGCGCCACGCCGCCGAAGGTCTGGAAGGCGCGATCTCGGGCCGCGCGCTTTACGACGGGCGCATCGATCTGGCCGAGGCGATCCGCCTGCTCGAAGCGCCGTGACGCTCAAGATCCGCATCATTCCGTGCCTCGACGTGCAGGCGGGGCGCGTGGTCAAAGGCGTGAACTTCGTCGACCTGATCGACGCGGGCGATCCGGTCGAGGCCGCCGCGGCCTACGACGCCGCCGGGGCGGACGAGCTTTGTTTCCTCGACATCGCCGCCAGCCACGAAAACCGCGAGACGATCTACGACGTGGTCGCGCGCACCGCCGCGCGCTGCTTCATGCCGCTGACCGTCGGCGGCGGCGTGCGCGGCGTGGAGGATATCCGCAAGCTGCTGCTCGCCGGCGCGGACAAGGCGTCGATCAACACCGCCGCCGTCGCGCGGCCCGAATTCGTGCGCGAAGCGGCCGAGAAATTCGGCAGTCAATGCGTGACCGTGGCGATCGACGCCAAGCGCGGGCGC
>JAMNXK010000263.1 GCA_023653245.1 Tagaea sp. | reverse complement strand
CGAAGGCGGGTGCGTCGGCTTGGTGGGCGAGTCCGGATCGGGCAAGTCGACGCTCGCGCGCCTGGCCGTGGGCTTGCTGCGGCCCGGCGCCGGATCGATCCGGGTGTTCGGCCGCGATCCCGCCGACCGCGCGCGCGCCAAGGAGAGCGCGCGGCGCGTCCAGATCGTGTTTCAGGACGCGAGCGGCAGCCTCAATCCGCGCCTGACCGTCGAATCCGCCTTGATCGAGCCCTTCGCGGTGCACGCTATCGGCACGCGCGCCGAGCGGCGCGAGCGCGCCGCCGCGCTGCTGGCCGAAGTCGGGCTCGAGCGCGCGCATCTCGCGCGCTATCCGCACGAGCTTTCCGGCGGGCAGCGCCAGCGCGTGACCATCGCGCGCGCGCTCGCACTCGATCCGGCCTTGCTGATCTGCGACGAGCCGGTGACGGCGCTCGATATGACCGTGCAAGCGCAGATCCTGGCGTTGCTGCGCCGCATCCGCGACCGCCGCGCGCTGTCGATGCTGTTCGTCGGGCACGATATCGGCGCCATCGAAACCCTCGCCGACCGCATCGCCGTGCTCAAGGACGGCAGGCTGGTCGAAGAAGGCCCCGCCGCCCGCGTCTTGCGCGCGCCCGAAGCGGCGTACACGCGCGCGCTGCTCGACGCCGTGCCGCGCCTCGCGCGGCCCGAAGCGCCCGCGCCGGCGCGCGACGCGGCGACCGTCTAGCGCAGATCGAGCGCGCGCCCGTCGAACCCGCTTGCGTCGAGGCCGAGATGGCGCGCGATCGTCGGCGCGATATCCATGATCGACGTCGGCGCATCCACCGTGGCGCCCGCCGCCACGCTTGCGCCGCGCGCGAACAGGAACGGATTCTGCTCCCAGCGGCCGAGCCCACCATGCGAACCGAGGCCGGACTTCGTCCGCCCGTCGCTCGACGACGCGACCATGTGGCTGCGCCCGGGCACGCCGTAGCCGTTGCGGCTCTCGTCCGCGCGCAAGGTGAAGGCCAGCGCCAAACCGTGATGCGCCCTCAGGCCGACCATGCCGAGTTCCGCCGTATCGAAGACCTGGCCGATCCACGGCCGCGCGCGCAGGAACGCGGCGATCGCCTGCGCGCGATCCGGCAGATCGGGGGCGATCGACACCAAGCCGCTGAAGCCTTGCGGCGCCACGGCGACGTCGACGGAGTCGAGCGACGCTTTCAGGCCCGCCGCGACCAGTTCGGCGTCGAGCCGGATCGTCTCGCCGACCGATTCCTGGCCGTGGTCCGAGCCGACGATCAGCAGCATGTCCTCCCCGCCCGCGGCGAGGCGATCGACCTCGGCGGCCACGCGGCCCACGCATTCGTCGGCGGCGCGCACGGCCGCCAGATGCGCGGGCGAGCCGAGTTCGCTGGCATGCATCGTGTGATCGGGCTCGCACAGCCACAACACGCCCAACGCCGGACCGTTCTCGGCCAGCACTTCGCGGCAGAAGCGCTCGGTCATCGCCCGGTCGCCGGCGGCGTCGTGGCTCACGCGCAAGGGATCGGCCACTTGCGACTCGCCGGGTCCGTAGGAGAGATCGCGGTGATAGACGTGGCCGAACCCGTCCGGGTCCTGGAAATGCGCCGCGCCCGGCGACACGTTGGAGAACACGATCTGGCCGCCGCGCTTGGCCGCGCGCTCGGCCATCGTCGGCACGCGCAATGTCGCGCCCGTCGCCCGGCGCATGCGCGCGCGGAAATCCGGATTTCCGACGTCGCGCGGGATCAAGCCGTCGCCTTCGTCGAGCGCCATCGTGTTGCCGTGCAGCCCGTGGCGCGCGGGCGTGCTGCCGGTGGCGATGCTCGCCGACGAGCTGCGCGTGACCGACGGAAACACCGAGCGATGCGCGAGGAACCGCCGCCCTTGCGCGGCCAACGCCCAGATGTTCGGCGTGAGGTCGGGTGTCACGAAATCCGCGCGATGCCCGTCGCAAATCACCAATACCGCCCGCGCCATGTCCGCCTCCCGGTCCGATTCGCAAGGTACAGAGTCGGCGGAAACTATTGCGGATTTATGGGCCGCGGCGATCCTTTCGCATCGCCGCCCGCGCAGCCCGGCAAAATCCTTGGCGCACAAGGCCGGACTCGAACCCGCACGCCCTTGCGGGCGACGGATTTCGAGGCGATTCGAAGGATGCGCGCGCGTGGCCCAAATCAGGCCCGGGCGCACGCGCCCATCAGGCGCCGGCATCGCCCAGCAGCCGCGCTCGTTTGGCACGGAACTTCGCATCGTCCCAAGTTTCCGCATCGACGAGCGCCGCGGGCTGTCCGCCGGCCAGCAAGACGCGGATCTGACGGACGATCTCCGTCAGGACCGAGCGGCGTAATTCGTATGTGTCGCAGATCGCGTGCGGCGACAGCACCGCCGTCGCGAGCCGGGCCAAGGGGTCGCCGCGCTCGAAGGGCTGGTTCTCGAACACGTCGAGCCCCGCGCCGAAGATGCGGCCGGCATCCAGCGCCGCGGCCAGCGCCGCTTGATCGACGATCGGCCCGCGCCCGACATTCACCAGCACGGCGTCGATACGCATGCGCGCGATCTCGCCCGCGCCGATCATGCCGTGCGTCTCATCGGTCAGCGGCGCGCAAATGACCACGAAGTGGCTGCGCTCCAGCAGTTCGGCGAGCGGCACCGATCGCGCCCCGATCCGCGCGGCCCGTTCGGGCGTGAGGCGCGGCGAGTGGGCGAGCGCGGTCATGCGGAACGGCGCGACCAAGCGGATCAGTTCGGCGCCGATCCGGCCGGGTCCGATCACACCCAGCGTCTTGCCGTAGATTTCGCGCCCGCGATGGAACTGGCGTTCGTCCCAGCGACCTTCGCGGGTCAACGCATCCATCGCGATCATCCTGCGGCTCGCCGCCAGCATCAACGCCAGCGCGCCGGCGGCCGTGCCTTCGGTCAGCGCGTCGGGCACGTTGAACAGCAAAACGCCATGGCGCGCCAGCGCCGCCCGGTCGATCTTGTCCACGCCCACGCCCGCGCGCGCCACGAACGCCAGCCTATCGGCCACCGGTGCTATCGACGGCTCGGGCAGGGATTGGCCGAGCATCACCAAGCCGTCGGCGCCCGTCAGATCGGCCGGATCGACGCTCGCCGTCTGCGGCGACGCGGGCAAGAGCCGCAGATCGAACGGGCCGCCGTCGAATGCGTCGAAACCCAGATCGCGCGGCGCGTCGCGCCCGATCGTATGGAGGTAGTCGCCGCTCGCCACCAAGCGCAGCTTGCGCGCCACGGCTAGAACCGCGCCGCCCAGTCGGTGCGGAACAGCGGCAGGAAGGCGTCCGGATCGAACGGATGGGCCAGCGCCACGCCGGGTCGGAACTCGCCGACGCCGAGGCCCGGACGATCGGGAATCGCGTAGTGTCCGCCCTCGGGTCGCGGCGCGTGGTCCAGCAAATCGAAGCGCATCGGCACGTCGTACTCGCAGAAGCTTTCCTGCATGACGAAATTCGAGGTGCACGCGTCGAGCTGGATCGCCGCGGCGGTCGCCACGGGCCCGAAGGGATTGTGGAACGACACGGGGATATAGGCCGCGTCGGCGATCGCGGCGATTTTCTTGCCTTCCAGAATTCCGCCGACATGGATCAGATCGGGCTGCAGCACGTCGACTTCGTTGGTGGCGAGCAAGGATTGGAGCAGATAGCGGCTCGTGCAGCGCTCGCCGGTCGCCAGGCGCTGGGGTATGGCGCGGCCCACGGCGGCGAGCGCGCCGTGATTCTCGGGATCGACCGGCTCCTCCATCCAATAGAGACCGAACGGCTCGAGCTTGCGGCAGATATCCACCGCCGCACCCACGCTGAAACGCCCATGCGCGTCGATCAGAACGTCGCAATCCGGCCCAGCACCTTGGCGCACGGCGGCGACCAGATCGAGCGCCTTGCGGATCTCCGCCGCCGCCGGGTCGCGGCCGGCATCGCCGAACGGATCGAATTTGAGTCCGCGATAGCCCTTCGCGGCCACCGCGGCCGCCGCGCGCTCCATCTCGTGCGGAGTCTTGGCTTGGCCGTACCAAGCGTTGGCATAGGCTGGCAGGCGCGCGTGCATGCGCCCGCCGAGCAGGTCGTAGACCGGCCGGTCGAGCGCCTTGCCCACGATGTCCCACATCGCCATCTCGATCGCGGCGATGGCGCTGTTGATGATCGGTCCGCGCATGAACTCGTTGCGCAGCATGTCGTGGAACAGCATCTCGATCGAAAAAGCCGAAGTCCCGATGGCGTAGCGATGGGCGAGCTGCGCGATGGCGGCGGCCACCGCTTGGGGCTGATACTCCAGCGATCCTTCGCCGATACCCGAAATGCCGTCGTCGGTCTCGACATGCGCGAACACGCAATTGCGCCAGCGCATCCCGACGACGTAGGGCGTCACGCGCACGATCCGGCAATCGCGGCGCCCGGCGGTCATCCGCGCAGCCATCGCGGCAATCCGGTCGAGAGTACCGGGAAGAAGACGAGCAGCATGATCACGCCGATATGGGCGTAGAAGAACCAGCGCAGCTCCTTCCACAGCTCGCGCAAGGTCAGATTCCCGATACGGCAAGCGACGAACAAGCAGATCCCGACGGGCGGCGAGATCAAGCCCAGCGT
>JAMNXK010000262.1 GCA_023653245.1 Tagaea sp. | reverse complement strand
TACGAGATGACCATGTATCCGGGCACGCAGCACGGCTTCCACAACAACTCGACGCCGCGCTACGTCGAAGCGCAAGCCAAGCTCGCCTGGGACCGCTCGATCGCCTGGTTCAAGAAGCACCTGGCCTAGTCAGACGACCGTGCCGTCGAACCGATAATAGGTCGACACGCCCAGCATGATGTCGGGCGTGCGACCGTCGGCGGCGAAGGGCAGCATCAGGCTTTCGACCTCGGCCCACACGCCGCCGTGCTTGAGCATGGGCGCCGTGCGCGCCCAGCTCGGCTTGCCGTCGAGTGCCGTGGCGCGCAGCCGCTCGAGATCAAGCGGGCGTTTGGCGTCGGCCAAAGGCCGCGCGTCGAGGTAATCGCCGGTGATGTCCACGCCCACGCATTTGGCCAGCAGCGTGCCGAACAGGCGGCAGCGCAAGCGGAAGGGGTCGCGCTCGATGTCGTGCAGCCAAATCCAGCCGAGCGCGTCGGGCACGGCGAAAGGATCGAAATCGGCGCGGCTCGGCAGGGGCCCGCGCGGCCGGGGCAGCGCGCGCCAGAGTTCGTACACGGCGCGCTGGCGCGCATGCCAAGCGCTCGTGTCGAAAGGTTCGAGGAGGTAGCTCGCCGCCATGCGATGGTTTCCTCGCCTGCCGGCGCGAGGTTGCGCGGACGAGCTGAAGCGAAGCTGAAGCGGGGCGGGGGTGCTTGTCCGAAGCGAGCTTGTTCCATAGTCTTGGCGCTTCCGCGATTCGCGGGGGCTTGCGCCGGCTGGTGGGAATGACGCCCGAAGAATTCCGCGAGAAATGGTCCGCCGCTCGGCTCAAGGAATCGGCCGCGTCGCAAGAGCATTTCATCGACCTCTGTACGCTGCTGGAGATCGAGCCGCCCGCCAAGGCCGATCCCAAGGGCACCTGGTTCTGCTTCGCCAAGAAGGTCGTGAAGTCGGACGGCAAGCCCGGATTCGCCGATGCGTGGCGCAAGGGCCATTTCGCCTGGGAGTACAAAGGCCCCGAGAAAAGCTTGGTGAAGGCCTATAGCCAGCTCAAGGAATACGCCGACGCGCTGGAAAACCCGCCGCTGCTGATCGTGTCGGATATGGACGAAATCCGCATCCACACGAACTTCCAGAACGCGGTCGCGGAGAAAATCTCGATCAAGCTCGCCGAGATCGGCGACCCGATCAAGCTGCGGACGCTTAAATGGGCGTTCACCGATCCCGAAGCGCTGCGCCCGACTTCGACGCGCGAAACCGTGACGGCGGACGCCGCCCAGCGTTTCGCTCTGATCGCAAGCGCCTTGCGCGCGCGCAAATACGAGCCCAAGCGCGTGGCGCATTTCCTCAACCGGCTCGTCTTCTGCATGTTCGTCGAGGATATCGGCCTCTTGCCCAACCGCGTCTTCGCCGAAATCGTCGAAGCGGGCGTGACCGACCGCGAGCATTTCAACGACATGCTGGGCGAATTGTTCGAAGCGATGGGCTCGGACAAGGGCCGCTTCGGCAAGGACAAGATTCCCTGGTTCAACGGCGGGCTGTTCGACGATGCGGACGTGCTGCCGCTCGGACACACCGAGATGATGCTGCTGGCGGACTCGGTCCATCTCGACTGGGCCGCCATCGAACCGTCGATCTTCGGCACGCTGTTCGAACGCGGCCTCGACCCCGAAAAGCGCAAGGAAATGGCCGGGCTGTTCGATGGCGAGCCGCCGTCTTCGGCCGATCTGCGCAAGTATTTCGGTAAGCCGGTCGCGGACCGGGGTGTGGGCATCCACTACACCGATCCCGCCACGATCATGAAGCTGATCGAGCCGGTGATCCTGCGGCCCTTGAAGGCCGAATGGGCGGAGACGAAGAAGAAGCTCGCCAAGGCCAAGAACGGCGCGAAGGCCAAGCTCTATCTCGAATTCCGCGAACGGCTCGGCAAGGTGCGCGTGCTCGATCCGGCCTGCGGCTCGGGGAATTTCCTGTATCTGGCGCTCACGCATCTCAAGGATTTCGACCAGACGGTCGTGGACGAAGCCAAGGCGCTGGCCCTGCCCGAGGACAAACAACGCATCGGCCCCGACTGCGTGCTGGGGATCGAGATCAATCCTTACGCCGCCGAACTCGCGCGCACGACCATTTGGATTGGCGAACTCCAATGGCAGTTGCGCAAAGGCTTCAAGGTCGAGCGCCGGCCGATCCTGGGATCGCTCGACACCATCGAATGCCGCGACGCGTTGCTCGCGCCCGAGGGCGAATGGGAAGCGAGCTGGCCCGACGCCGACTTCATCGTCGGCAATCCGCCGTTCTTGGGCGACAAAAAGATGATCGGCGGCTTGGGCGAGAGCTACGTCAAGCGCCTCCGGACCACCTACAAGGATCGCGTACCCGGCGGTGCCGATCTCGTGACCTATTGGTTCGAGAAGGCGCGTGCGATGACCTTCGGTGAACGGACGAAGCGCGCGGGACTTGTCTCTACAAACTCGATTAGGGGTGGGGCCAATCGTAAGGTTCTCGAAGCTATCGTTGAAACTTGCCGAATTTTCGATGCGTGGTCAGACGAGGCTTGGGTCATCGATGGCGCGGCGGTTCGAGTATCGCTGGTGGCGTTCGGAAGGCAGGATTTGATCGACGAACTCCGATTGGAAGGAAATGCGGTCGCGACGATCAATGCTGACTTGACGAGTAATGTCAGTGATCTGACGCTCGCGAAACGGCTCAGGCAGAGCATTGGCTTCGCATATCAAGGGCCAGTGAAGGTAGGCGCATTCGACGTTGCGGGCGATTTTGCGAGGCGCCTTTTGGCCTTTAGTGGAAACCCGAATTCAAGACCAAACTCGGATGTCGTTCGTCCTTGGACCAACGGGATTGATATTACGCGCCGTCCATCAGATACCTGGATCGTGGACTTTGCGGAGCGCGCTCAGTCGGATGCGGCGCTCTATCATGAGCCATTCGAGTATGTTCGGAAGATGGTAAAGCCGGAGCGTGACAAGAATCGTGACGAGTCGAGGCGGGACAATTGGTGGTTGTTGGGTCGGACCGGGCGTGATCTGCGGAAAGCGCTGGAGACTGTATCCAGGCAAATTATAACGCCACGCGTATCGAAGCATCGATTATTCGTTTGGCGGCCGGTCTCGACGCTTGCTGATAGTGCAGTCGTCGCCATCGCCCGCGACGACGATACGACGTTCGGGATACTGCACTCGCGGTTTCACGAGCTTTGGTCGCTAAGGATGGGGACCAGTTTGGAGGATCGGCCTCGCTACACGCCGTCGACAACCTTCGAGACCTTCCCTTTTCCCGAGGGGCTGACGCCGAATACTCCGGCGAAAGACTACGCGGCCGATCCGCGCGCCCAGGCCATCGCGGCGGCGGCGAAGAAGTTGAACGAACTTCGCGAAGCCTGGCTCAATCCCGAGGAATGGGTGCGGCGCGAGCCGGAAGTCGTGCCGGGTTTCCCGGATCGCTTGATCCCGCGCGGACCCAAGGCGGAAGCCGAACTCAAGAAGCGCACGCTGACCAATCTCTACAACACGAAGCCGCAATGGCTGCTCGACGCGCATCGCGCGCTCGACGACGCGGTGGCACTCGCCTACGGTTGGCCGCGCGATCTGACCGACGACGAAATCCTCGCGCGCCTGCTCGCGCTCAATCTCGACCGCGCCGCCAAGCAGGGTGGTGCCCCTAAAGCCGTGGCGTCCGAAGAGCCCGACGACGACGACTCGCCGGCACCGACGCCCAAAAAGCGCCGAGGCAAGTAGCCACGATTACGCGCCGTCTTCGTCCCCGCCCAAGTGGCGGCCGGGGTCCATACGTTCGTGCAGGACGCGCAAGATCTCGATCCGGCCCGGGGGATCGGGGCGGTAGTAGATTTCATGGACGGGTGTGGCGACGGGCACGATGCGCGACTCCCGGCGCGCGTGCCGGAGATGAAGGCTGCGCGCGCCCGCCATCGTCATGTCGCGCGCGACGCTCGACGGGCCCGATGGATCGCGCGCGATGCGGGCGAGCGTGGCGGCGATCAGCGCGCGGTAGCGGTCTTGGGCATCCGTTCCGTGCCGCCGCGCGCTTTCGGTCAGGATTGCGACGATGTCCGCGCGCGCGGCGCGGGAAATCCGAAGTCCGGCCGGCGCCGTCATCGCCCGAGCTTGTCGAGATAGGCGTCCAGATCGGCTTCGTCGACGTCCTCGTACTCGCCACGCGCGATGGCATCGACGCCTTCCTTCAGCGCCTTGCGCAAGGCGGCGAGGCGCAGCTCGTCTTCCTTCCAGCGGCGCTGGAGCGCGCGCACGGCGTCGCGCATCGCCTCGCTGGCGTTCTGGTACTTGCCGGCCTTGACCATTTTCTCGACGAACGCATCCTGCTCGTCGGTGAGATTGACGTTGCGGGTCGGCATGGGCGCTCTCCTTCACGGCCCGAGGAGTTTAGCTCGATTGGCAAAGCTTGCCAACCGAGCGGTGCCGATCCCCCCCAACGAAAAACCCCCGATCGTCGCCGACCGGGGGTTCGTGGTGATGGTGGAGCCAAGCGGGATCGAACCGCTGACCTCCGCAATGCCATTGCGGCGCTCTCCCAGCTGAGCTATGGCCCCGAAACGCGCGCCGGGCGGGGGTGGGGCCCCGGCCCG
>JAMNXK010000261.1 GCA_023653245.1 Tagaea sp. | reverse complement strand
GTGCGATAGAGCGTCAGCGCCGGGGCGTTGTCGGCGGCGACCTCCAGATGCAAGCTGCGCGCGCGCGGCACGACCGCGGCGACCGCGCGCACCAGCGCCGCCCCCAGACCCTGGCGGCGATATTCGGGGGCGACGCCCAAGGTGAGCAGCTCCGCCTCGTCGGCGATGCGCCGCCCCAGCGCGAGTCCGGCGGCGTGCTCGCCATCCGCCGCGAGGATGGCGTAGACGCCCGGCGAGCGCAGCACCTCGTCCATCGCCGCCACGCTCCAGCCGTCGGGAAAACAGACGCGATGGAGCGCCGACAGCACGGCGCCATAGGTGCGATCGACGACCCTCAGCTCCATCATCGGGGCTTGGCCCCCATCTTCGCAGGGGTGATCGCGGGCGGGTGGATGTAAAGCGGCACGAGCTTGGCGACCGGTGCGGCGATCGCCGCCAAGGGCGCCAGCAGATCGGCGCGCGGCAGTGCGGGCGAATCGGCCAGGCGCGCATTCTTTCCCAAAGCGTCGGCGAAGGCGGCGGCCGCGTCGCCGCCGATCAGGAACGATTCGCCCGGTGCCGCGAACGAAGCCGGTGCGGCGGCGAACGGCGCTTCGTCGTCGAGCCGCACGAAGGCTTCCGCGCGCTTGGAATCGAAGGCGATCAGGCGGCGCTCGCCTTCCTGCGGTTCGGGCATCGCCGAGGCGACGACCGCAAAGCAATCGATTCCCACCGCTTCGGCCCCCGTGGCGACGATCAGGCCTTGGGCGGCGGCCAGGCCGGCGCGCAAACCCGTGAAATGCCCGGGCCCCAGCGTGACCGCGATGCGCGTAAGGTCGAGCGCGCGCATCCCCGCCTCGGCCAACGTGGCTTCGATCAGCGGCAGCAGCGTTTCGGCATGGCCATGGGCGAGCGCGCGATGGCGGGCGGCGGCGATCTTGCCGTCCACCCACACGCACGCCGACACGCCCGCGAAGGCCGAATCGAGCGCCAGCAATTTCATGCTAGAAAACGTACATGACTCTGGTCGCCATCGCGCCACCCGAATATCCGGTGGAACTGGACATCGCCTACGCCACCGCGCGGAACTTCACCGGCAAGCCGGTCTATGCGCGCGCGGCCGCCTATCTGCATCCCATCGCCGCGCGGAACCTGACGCGCGCGATCGAATTGGCGGCACCGCTCGGCTTGAGGCTCAAAATCTTCGACGCCTTCCGCCCGTCGGAGGCGCAATGGACGCTGTGGAATTGCCGTCCCGATCCGGATTTCCTGTCCGACCCGAGGCGCGGCTCGCCCCATTCGCGCGGCGTGGCCATCGATCTCACCTTGATCGACGCCAAGACCGGCCGCGAACTCGACATGGGCACGGAATTCGATACGTTCTCGCCGCACTCGTATCACGGCGATACCGAGGTGAGTGCGGACGCCCAGCGCAACCGGCATTTGCTGCTCGGGCTCATGTCGGCCGCCGGCTGGGATTTCTATATGCGCGAGTGGTGGCACTATCAGCTCTTCGAGTCCAAGCGCTATCCGGTCCTGTCCGACAGCGTGCTGCGGGCGGGCCTGATGGCGGCGGAATGATGGGGCCACTTTGTCCCGCCTCGCCGTCATCGTCAAAGGCTGGCCGCGTTTGTCGGAAACCTTCGTGGCCCAAGAGCTGGTGGGGCTGGAGGAACGCGGGCTGACGCTCGACCTGTGGTCGCTGCGCCATCCCACCGACGCCAAGACCCATGCGCTGCACAAGCGCCTGAAGGCGACGGTGCGCTATCTGCCCGAATATCTGAAGGACGAGCCCGCGCGCGTGTGGCGCGGCTGGCGCACAGCGCGCGCGCTGCCCGGCTACGCGGCGGCGCGCGCCGTTTTCCTCGCCGATCTGCGGCGCGATCGCACGCCCAACCGCGCGCGGCGCTTTTTCCAAGCGTGCGTGCTCGCGGCCGAAATGGACGGCGACAGCGCCCATCTCTATGCCCATTTCATCCACACGCCCGGCTCGGTCGCGCGCTACGCGGCCCTGATGCGCGGGCTGTCGTGGTCGGCCTTCGCCCACGCCAAGGATATCTGGACCACGCCCGACTGGGAAAAGCGCGAGAAGCTCGCGGCGATGGCGTGGTGTGCCACCTGCACCAAGGCCGGGGCCGAACATCTCGAAGCGCTCGGGCCCGGCAAGACGCGCTACATCCCGCACGGGCTGGACGTGGCGCGCTGGCCGGCCGCGCCGATCCGCGCGGCGAGATCCCCGGTGACGATCGTGTCGGTCGGGCGGCTGGTGCCCAAAAAGGGCTACGACGATTTGATCGCGGCGCTGATCGCGCTCGATCCCGCGCTCGACTGGCGCTTCGTGCATATCGGCGGCGGCCCGCTCAAGGACGCGATCAAGGCGCAAGCCGCGTCGCTCGGCGGCCGGGTCGAGTTCCGCGGGCCGGGCGATCAAGACGCCGTGCTGGCGGCGTTGCGCGAAGCGGATGTATTCGCCCTGGCGAGCAAAACGGCGGATGACGGCGATCGCGACGGCTTGCCCAACGTGCTGATGGAAGCGGCGAGCCAGGATCTTCCCATCGTCGCCACGCAAGCCGGCTCGATCGGCGATTTCCTCGACGCGAGCTGCGGCATCGCGGTGGCGCCGGGCGATCGCGCTGGGCTGGCGGCGGCGCTGACGAGGCTGATCGCCGATCCGGCATTGCGCGCGCGGCTGGGCCAGGCGGCGGGGGCGAAGGTAAGGCGCGAATTTCCCTTCGCGGCCAATTGCGACTTATTGTATGCGCTGCTCTCGACATGCGTATTGCCCTCTACGCGCCCATGAAGCCGCCTTCGCATCCGGTCGCCTCCGGGGATCGGCGCGTGGCCCGCGCGCTGGGCGCGGCGCTGACGCGCGCCGGCCACGAAGTCGAGTGGCCGTCGAGCTTCCGCAGCCGCGACGGCCAAGGCGATCCCGAGCGCCAGGCGCGGTTGGAGAAGATCGGCGAGCGACTCGCCCAGCGCTTGATCCGGCGCTATCGCGGCGGCGGCACGGCGCCCGCGCTGTGGTTCACCTATCATCTGCACTACAAGGCGCCCGATCATCTGGGCCCGCGCGTGGCGCAAGCGCTCGCGATCCCCTATGTGGTCGCCGAGGCGTCGGTCGCGATGAAGCGCGCGAACGGGCCCTGGGCGCGAGGTCACAGCGCTACACTCGCGGCACTCGGCCAGGCGCAAGCGGTCGTGTCGCTCAACCCCGCCGACGACGAAGGTGTCGCCCCTTATATCGGCGCCGGGTGCCGGCGCTTGTCCCTCGGACCGTTCCTCGATCCCGCGCCTTACGCGCGGCCCCGGAACGCCCGCGCGCCCGGGCCGGCGCGGCTGCTCGCCGTGGGCATGATGCGCGCCGGCGACAAGACCGAATCCTATCGCGTGCTGGCGCAAGCGCTCGCACGGCTCGAAGCCGGGACGTGGACACTGGCGATCGCCGGCGACGGGCCCGCGCGCGACGCTGTCGAAGCGATGTTCGCGGCCTTCGGATCGGCGGTCGCGTTCTTGGGCGCGCGCGACGAAGCGGCGTTGATCGAGGATTACGCCGGCGCCGACATCTTCGTCTGGCCGTCGGTCAACGAAGCCTTCGGCATGGCCCTGCTGGAAGCGCAAGCCAGCGCCCTGCCCGCATTGGCCGGGGATTTCGGCGGCGTGTCGGCGATCTTGCGCGACGGCGAGACCGGCTACTTGGCGCGACCGCGCGACGCGGCCGATTTCGCCGCCAAGCTCGCCCGGCTGATCGGCGATCCCGCCTTGCGCGCGCGCATGGGCGAGGCCGCGCGCACAAAGGTCGCCGCGGCGCATTCGCTGGACGGCGCCGCGCGGCGCTTGGACGCGCTGCTGACGGAGCTGACGGCATGACCCATGTCGCCTTCATGCGCCACGGGCCCACGGCGTGGAACGGCGCGCGCCGGCTGCAGGGTCGCGCGGATATCGGCCTCACGCCGCGCACGCGCGAATTCCTCAAAGCCCGGCGCATTCCGCACGAATTCGACGGCTGGCGCGTGCTGAGCTCGCCGCTGCTGCGCTGCCGGGAAACCGCCGAACTGCTCGGCCTGCAAGCCGAGATCGAGCCGCGCCTGATCGAAATGCACTGGGGCGATTTCGAAGGCCGGGTGATGGACGATCTGCGCGCCGAGCTGGGCCCGGCCTTGGCGGAGAACGAGGCGCGCGGCCTCGACTTCCAGCCGCCCAACGGCGAATCCCCGCGCATGGTGTTCGACCGTCTCAGGCCCTTGCTGAGCGAACTCGCCGAAGACGGGCGCGACACGCTGTGCGTGACCCATCGCGGCGTGTTCCGCACGGTCTACGCGCATGCGCGGGCCTGGGACATGAAAAGCGATCCGCCCGACAAGCTCGACCTTTACGCCATGCACGTGTTCCGCCTCGCACCCGACGGCACGCCCGCGCTCGTCGATCTCAATCTGGCGCTCAAGCGGCGATGGCGAAAATCCTGATCCATGTCCAGCATCTGCTGGGCACGGGCCACACCAGGCGCATGGCGGCGATCGCGAAGGAACTCGCCGCGCGCGGCCACGCCACGGTCCTGGCCAGCGGCGGCACGCCGTTGCGCCTGGATTTGGGCGCCGCGCGCCTCGTGCAACTGCCCGCCTGCCGC
>JAMNXK010000260.1 GCA_023653245.1 Tagaea sp. | reverse complement strand
GCGCCGGTCGTTGGCGGTCGTCGGGATCACGTCGCCGTAAGCGCGCTTGGCTTCCTCGGCGAACCATTCGAGGAACGACGCGCCGTAGCCGATCTCGCCCTTGGCTTCGGCCATGGGCTTGCCCTGCTCCATGACCATCAGCAGCGCCAGGTCGTCGGCATGCGCGTTCATCAGATCGAACCATTTGCGCAGGATCGCGGCGCGCGCTTTGGCGGGCGTCTTGCGCCAGCCGGGAAACGCGCGGTTGGCGGCTTCGATCGCGCGGCGGGTCTCGGCGCCGCCCATATCGGGCACGTGGCCGAGCATCTCGCCCGTGGCCGGATTGTCGACGTCGAAGGTCTTCTTGGAATCCGCGTCGACCCATTGGCCGTCGATATAGGCCTGCTGGCGGAACAGCTTCGGATCCTTCAACGCGACGCCGGTATAGCGCGAAGCGCGGGCGGGTTCGGCCATATTCGTATCTCCCCTATCGGAATTCGGACGCGACTATAGACGCCGGACGCCAGCCGAGGAAGGCCCGCGCCAGCCGGCCCGGCGGATTCGAAAAGCGCCCGCGGTTGTTCTATGGTCGCGGGATCGTTCCGCCCCATCCCGAGGATTGCGAAGATGACGTCGTCGATTTTCCACGGCACGGCGCCGGCCTTGATGACCCCCTGCACCGAGGCGGGCGAACCCGATTTCGCGGCCTTGGCGCGCATTGGCAAGCATCTGATCGACGCGGGCATGCGCGCGGTCGTCTATTGCGGCTCGATGGGCGACTGGCCGCTGCTGAGCGACGAGCAACGCATGCGCGGCGTCGAGGCGCTGGTCGCGGCGGGCGTGCCGACGATCGTGGGCACGGGCGCGCAAAGTCCCGCGCGCGCAGCCGCTTTCGCCGCCCACGCCAAGCGCGCGGGCGCCAAAGGCCTGATGCTGATCCCGCGCGTGCTCTCGCGCGGCACGTCGCCTTCCGCCCAGCGCGCGCATTTCGACGCCGTGCTCGCGGCGGGCGTCGATCTGCCCTCGGTCATCTACAACAGCCCCTATTACGGCTTCGAAACCCGCGCCGAGCTGTTCTTCGAGCTGCGCGCGCGCCATCCGCATCTGGTCGGGTTCAAGGAGTTCGGCGGTGCGGCCGCCTTGCGCTACGCGGCCGAGCATATCGCGGGTCACGACAATTCGATCGCCTTGCTGGTCGGCGTGGACACGCAAGTTTTCCATGGCTTCGTCGAATGCGGTGCCGTGGGTGCGATCACCGGCGTGGGCAACGCGCTGCCCGAGCCGACGCTGCATCTGGTCGAGCTGTGCAAGCGCGCCGCTGCCGGCGACGTCGCCGCCGAACGCCGGGCGCTGGAATTGGACCGCGCGCTGCTGCCGCTCGCCCGCCACGACGAGGGCGCGGATCTGGTGCTCTACTACAAGCATCTGATGGTGCTGGCCGGCCATCCGGAATACGCGCGGAACTTCGTGCCCACCGACGCGCTATCGGCCAGCCAGCGCACCTTGATCGAGACGCAATGGACGCGCTTCCAGCGCTGGTATGCCGCGTGGCGCGCCGAGGCGTGAGGCGCGAGGTGCGCGACGCCTATTCCACCGTCACGCTCTTGGCGAGGTTGCGCGGTTTGTCGACGTCCGTACCCTTGAGAAGCGCGACGTAGTAGGCGAGCAGCTGCACCGGGATCGAGTAGAGGATCGGCGTGACGAACGGATCGCTCTCCGGAATCTCGATCGTGGCGGTGGCGAGGCTCCCGGCCTTGGCGATGCCTTTGGCGTCGGCGATCAGGATCACCTTGCCGCCGCGCGCCTTGGTCTCCTGGAGGTTCGACGCCGTCTTCTCGAACCACTCGTCGGAGGGGGCGAGCACGATCACCGGCACGTCGGATGCGATGAGCGCGATCGGCCCGTGCTTCATCTCGCCGGCGGGATAGCCTTCGGCGTGGATGTAGCTGATCTCCTTGAGCTTGAGCGCCCCCTCCATCGCGATGGGGTAGGACGTGCCGCGCCCGAGATAGAGCACGTCGCGCGCCGGGGCGACGATCTCGGCGGCTTTGCGGATCGCCTCGTCGGTGGCGAGCACGGCCGAGACCTTCTCGGGAATTTCGTAGATCGCGCCGGCGAGCTTGGTCAGCGCCGCGTTGTCGAGCGTCTTGCGCGCGCGGGCTGCGGCGAAGGCGAAAGCCGCGAGGACCGAAAGCTGGGTGGTGAAGGCCTTGGTCGAGGCCACGCCGATCTCCGGCCCCGCATGGGTCGGCAGCACGGCGTCCGACTCCCGCGCCATCGAGCTTTCCGGCACGTTGACGATCGCGGCGATTTTCTGGCCTTGCGCCTTGGCGTGACGCAACGCGGAGAGCGTGTCGATCGTCTCGCCCGACTGCGAGACGAACATCGACAGCCCGCCTTTCTCCAGGATCGGATCGCGATAGCGGAACTCCGACGCGATATCGACGTCCACCGGCAGGCGCGCGAGGCGCTCGATCCAGTACTTGCCGACGAGGCTCGCGTAGAACGACGTGCCGCAAGCGACCATCTGGATGCGCGGCAGCGTGGCGAGATCGACGGGCAGCTCGGGCAGAGTCACGCGGCGCGTCGCCGGATTGACGTAGACGCGCAACGTGTCGCCGATCACGGCGGGCTGCTCGAAGATTTCCTTCTGCATGAAATGCTGGAAATTGCCCTTGCCGATCAAGGCGCCGGACAAAGCCGTCTCCTTGATCGCGCGCTCGACCGGTTTGTCGTGCTGGTCGAAAACCTTCGCCCCCGACGGCCCGACCACGACCCAGTCGCCGTCGTCGAGATAGGAAATCTTCCGCGTGAGCGGGGCGAGTGCGAGCGCGTCCGAGCCCACGAACATCTCGCCGTCGCCGTAGCCCACCGCGAGCGGCGAACCGCGCCGTGCGGCGAGCAGCATGTCCTCGCGCCCCGCGACGATGGCGGCGAGCGCGAAGGCGCCGTGGAAGCGCTTGAGCGCCGCGGCGAACGCCGCCTCGGGCGATTTGCCTTCGTCGAGCAGCACGGTGATCAGATGCGCGATCACTTCCGAATCGGTCTCGGAGGCGAAGACGCGGCCCTTGGCGGACAGCTCGGCCTTCAGCTCGGCGAAATTCTCGATGATGCCGTTATGCACGATCGCCACGCGCTCGGTGGCATGCGGATGCGCGTTATTCTCGTTGGGCGCGCCATGCGTGGCCCAGCGCGTATGCGCGATGCCGGTGGCGCCCGGGAGCGGTTCGGAAACGAGACGCTCCTCGAGTGCCGCGATGCGGCCCGAAGCGCGGCGGCGCGCGATCTTTCCGCCCACCAACGTGGCCACACCCGAGGAGTCGTAGCCGCGATATTCCAGGCGCTTCAACCCATCCACCAACAGCGGCGTGGCGTGGCCCTTGCCGACGATTCCGACGATCCCGCACATGCCCGGCTACCCCTTTTTCTTCGCGGCTTTTTCCGCGGCGCGGCGCGTGCGGAACATCGTGGCCCAGCCTTCGCGCACGACGGATTTCGCGCGCCCGACGACCAGCGCGTCGGCCGGCACGTCCTCGGTCACCACCGAGCCCGCGCCGACGATGGCGCGATCGCCGATCTTCACCGGCGCCACCAGCGACGAATTCGAGCCGACGAACGCGCCCGCCCCGATATCGGTATGGAATTTCTCGAAGCCGTCGTAATTGCAGGTGATGGTGCCAGCACCGATATTCGCCTTGGCGCCGATCCGCGCGTCGCCGATATAGGTCAGGTGATTGACCTTGGCGCCGGCCTGGACCGCCGCGTTCTTGATCTCGACGAAATTGCCGACATGCGCGCCCGCACCGATATGCGCACCCGGCCGCAGCCGCGCGAAGGGCCCGAGGATCGCGCCGTCTTCGACCGTCGCAGCTTCGAAATGACAAAAGCCCTTGATCTCGACGTTCCGGCCGATCTTCACGCCGGGACCGAAGATCGTATTGGGCGCCACGACCGTGTCGGCGCCGATCTCGGTGTCGAAACTGAACCACACGCTCGCGGGATCGATCAGCGTGACGCCGGCGCGCATCGCCGCGTCGCGTTTGCGCGCCTGGAACCAGGCTTCGAGCTCGGCGAGTTGAACCTTGTCGTCGGCCGCGCGCCATTCGTCGCGCGAGCCTTCCACGGCGCGCGCGGCGCGGCCCGATTTGCGCGCGAGCTCGACCGCGTCGGTGAGATAGTACTCGCCCTTGGCGTTGGCGTTGCCGATCCGGGCAAGCAGCTCGAAGAAGCCGGCACCATCGAACGCCATCACGCCCGAATTGACCAGCTCGATCCGCGATTCGTCGGCGTTCGCCTCTTTGGCTTCGACGATCTTGAGCAGCTCGCCCGATGGCGACGCGATCAAGCGGCCGAAGGAATTGGGCACCGGCACGCGCACGCCCAGCACGGCGAGCGCGGGCTTGGGCGTCGCGTCGAGCGCGGCAATCAGTTTCCCGAACGTCTCGGCCGACACGAAGGGCGCATCGCCCAACGCGACCAGGATGTCGCCCGAAAATCCCGCCAACGCGGCGCGCGCTTGAAGTGCGGCGTGCGCCGTGCCGAGCCGATCGGTCTGGATCGCGGCCGCGAATTCGACGCCGGGCGCGGCTACGCGGGCCGCGTCGATCAGCGCGCCCATGCCAGGGCCGATCACGAGGATGGCTTTGGC
>JAMNXK010000259.1 GCA_023653245.1 Tagaea sp. | reverse complement strand
GCCTCGTTGCCGCGCGCGAAGGTTTCGTAGATCAGCACGCCGCCGGGCTTCAGCGCCGCGAGCAAAGCGGGGAAAAGCGGCCGGTGCAGATAGTTGGTGACGACCACGCCGCCGAAGACGCGCCCCGTCAGCGGCCAGGGCGAACCGTCCTCGAGATCGGCTTGGATCGCCTCGATCGCCGAATGGCCGCGCAAGGCGGACACGTCCTTGTCCACCGCGACCACCGGATGGCCGCGCGCGGCGAAGAAGCGCGCATGCCGGCCGCCGCCGGCCGCGAGATCCAGGACCGGTTCGCCGGCGGGGGCCAGGCCCGCATGGGCCTCGACCCAAAGCGAGACGGTTTGCGAGAGGTGAGGCGGGACGGGCATGGGAACCCTTGCTTTTGCCGTGGCGGGGCGCCAAATACCCCGCATGATCGTGTTCGGATTGCGTTGCCGCAAGGGGCATAATTTCCAAAGCTGGTTCAAGGACGGCGCTTCCTTCGACCGTCAGGCCAAGCGCGGCTTGGTCGAATGCCCGGTCTGCGGCGACACCAAAGTCGAAAAAGCGCTGATGGCGCCGCGCCTGGCCGGCACCAAGAAGTCGCGCAAGGCGGCGGCCGATGCGCCGGCACCCGAACAAGCGCCGATTCCGGTCGCTTTCGGCGCCGACCCGGCGACGGCCAAAGCCGCCGAACTGCACAAGGAGCTCGGCAAGCTGCGCGCGCATGTCGAAGCGACCTACGAGAATGTCGGCAAGGATTTCGCCGAGCAGGCGCGCGCCATGCACTATGGCGAGAAGCCGCACAAGGACATCTACGGCGACACCACGCCCGACGAGGCGCAAGCCTTGCTCGAAGAGGGTGTGCCCGTCGCGCGCGTCCCGTGGGCGCGCCGCGACGCGTGAGCGTCAGGTCGCCCGCTTGGCCTCGATCGGCACGCCGGGCTGGAATTTGGTGGTCTTGATGGTCAGCGCGGATTTCACGGTCGCCACGTTGGGCGCGGCCGTGAGCTTGGTGGTCAGGAATTTCTCGTAGGCGTCCCAATCGGCCGCCACGACCTTGAGCAGGAAATCGGTCTCGCCGGTCAGCATGTGGCACTCGCGGACCATCGGCCAGGATTCGATGAGCTCGTGAAAGGCGCGGAGGTCGGCCTCGGCCTGGCTCTTGAGCGACACCGAGGCGAAGACCGCGACGCCGAAGCCCAGCGCATGCGGATCGATATCGGCGTGATAGCCGCGCACGATCCCGGCTTTTTCCAGCACGCGCACCCGGCGCAAGCAGGGCGGGGCGGAAATCCCGGCGCGCTCGGCCAAATCGACATTGGTCATCCGGCCGTCGTTTTGGAGATCGTGGAGGATCTGCCGATCGACGTCATCGAGCTTGTGGCCGCGCATCTATCCTGCCTGTGCCGAGGGGATTCTTGAAATAATGTTAGCAATAGACGGGCCATACGCCTAGCCCCGCGCAAAGAAATTGCGCGCGCGGGAGCGGGAGCGTAGGCAGCGACCCTATGAGCGGCCCGCGCACAGCATGGATCATCAGCCCCGGCCAGGTCGGCATGAAGGCCCAATGCCGGGGTCTGGCCGAGGCGCTGGGGCTCGCCTACGAATTCAAGGATGTACGTTTCCGCTTTCCCTATTCGTGGCTGCCCGAGCGCGCGCTGACCGGCAATCCCTTCGACATGCTCGCACCCGAAAGCCCGCGCGTCGATCCGCCTTGGCCGGACGTGGCGATCACGCTGGGCTCGCGCTGCGCGCCCATCGGTGTGGCCATGAAGCGCCGTTCGCAGGGCAAGGTCGTGGCGCTCCATGTCCAGCGCCCGAGCGTGCCGGTCGAATGGCTCGACGCGGTGATCGCCCCTCGGCACGACCAAGTGCGCGGGGCCAACGTGATCGAAACCCAAGCGGCACTGCATCACGTCACCCCGGCCAAGCTCGCCCAAGCGGCCGAGGAATGGCGCGGCGCGTTCGCATCGCTCGAACGCCCGCTTGCGGGCGTGATTCTGGGCGGTTCGAACGGGTTGCGGCGCTATCGGTTTTCGGACGCGGCGATGGCCAAGCTCGACGCCCATATCCGCGCGCTGGCTTCGGCGGGTGTGGGAATCGCACTGACCACCTCGCGCCGCACGGATGCGAACGCGCGGACCAAGCTGCTCGCCACCGCGCGCGAACTCGGCGGCTTCGCCTACGACACCGACGCCGGCGGACCCAATCCCTATCTCGGGATTCTGGCGCTGGCCGACGCGCTGGTGGTGACCGAGGATTCGGTCTCGATGACCAGCGAGGCGCTGTCCACCGGCAAGCCCGTGCTGGTCGCCGATCTCGACGGCAAGTCGGGGCGGATCGCGGCGTTCCAAGCCGAAATGCGCCGCCAGGGCCGGACCCGCGAATTCGCCGGCCGGCTCGAAAGCTGGACCTACGCCCCGCTCGACGACACCGCGCGGGCGGCGGCCGCTCTCAAGGCGCGATTCGGCTGGGGATAACTCCGAGTCCGGCTGGTCCTGCGCCCGCATGGCTGCTAGGTTTGCGTTTCCCGCATACCGGAGTCGGCTGTCATGCCCCAAACCCATCGGACCAAGGTACTCATTGTCGGTTCGGGGCCCGCCGGTTACACGGCGGCGATCTACGCCACGCGCGCGAGCCTGTCGCCGATCATGGTGCGCGGCATGCAGCCGGGCGGCCAGCTTTCCATCACCACAGACGTCGAGAATTATCCCGGCTTCGAGAAGGCCATCCAGGGCCCGTGGCTGATGGAGCAGATGTACAAGCAGTGCGAACATATCGGCACGCTGATCCTCGAGGATCTGATCGTCGACGTCGATTTGTCCAAGCGGCCTTTCGTCGCCAAGGGCGATTCGGGCGACGTCTACATCGCCGACACGCTGGTGATCTGCACGGGCGCGCAAGCGCGCTGGCTTGGGATTCCCAGCGAGGACAAGTTCCGCGGCGGCGGCGTTTCCGCGTGCGCGACCTGCGACGGGTTTTTCTTCCGCGGCAAGAAGGTCGCGGTCGTGGGCGGGGGCAACACGGCGGTCGAAGAGGCGCTCTACCTCACCAATCACGCGACCAAGGTCACGCTCATCCATCGCCGCGACGCGTTGCGCGCGGAAAAGATGATGCAGACGCGGTTGTTCAAGAATCCCAAGATCGAAGTGGTGTGGAACGCCGCCGTCGACGAAATCCTCGGCGACGATCCCAAGACGCCGGGCGGGGCGGCGACGGTCACGGGCTTGAAGCTCAAGGACACGCGCAGCGGCGAATTCTCGACCCTGGCGGTCGATGGGCTGTTCGTGGCGATCGGCCACGTGCCGGCGACCGCGCTGTTCAAAGGCAAGCTCGCGATGGACGCGGAGGGCTATCTGCTCACCAAGCCCGATTCCACCGCCACCGACGTGCCAGGCGTGTTCGCCGCCGGCGACGTGAAGGACAAGATTTTCCGCCAGGCGGTGACGGCCGCGGGCATGGGCTGCATGGCCGCGTTGGAGGCCGAGAAGTTCATCGCGCATGCCGAGGCCGAACACCTCGTCGCGGCGCAATAGGGGCCGCGCGGATGGATTGGGACAAGCTCAGGGTTTTTCACGCGGTCGCCGAGGCGGGGTCGTTCACCCATGCCGGCGACAAGCTGAACCTGTCGCAATCCGCGGTGAGCCGCCAGATTTCGGGCCTCGAGGATTCGGTCTCGGCGCCGCTGTTCCACCGCCACGCGCGCGGGCTCATCCTGACCGAGCAAGGCGAATTGCTGTTCAACGCCGTGCGCGAGGTCTTCGCCAAGCTCGCGATGGTCGAAACCCAGCTCGCCGAAACCAAAGAGAAGCCCACCGGGCGCTTGCGCGTGACCACCACGGTGGCGTTCGGCTCGGTGTGGCTCGCCCCGCGTCTGGGCGAATTCCTGGCCGCTTACAAGGACGTGCAGGTCGAGCTCAAGGTCGACGATCGCGAGCTCGATCTGGGCATGCGCGAGGCGGATTGCGCGATCCGCATGCACCCGCCCCGCCAGGGCGATTTGATCCAGCGCCATCTTCTGTCGGTGCACGTGCATTGCTACGCCAGCCGCGACTATCTGGCCAAGCACGGCGAACCCAAGACCGCCGCCGATCTCGACAAGCACAAGATCGTCGTCTACGGCGACGATCCCAACCCGCCGTTTCCGAACGTGAACTGGCTGCTCGAAGCGGGGATGTCCGGCGGCAAGAAGCGCCAACCCACTTTGCTGGTGAACAACGTCTACGCCATCCTGCGCGCGGTCGAGAACGGCATCGGCATCGCCGCCTTCCCCGATTACATGGCGCAAGAATCGAGCAAGATCATCCGCATCCTGCCCGAGCTCGAAGGCCCGACCTACGAGGCCTATTTCGTCTATCCCGAGGAGCTGCGCAGCTCCAAACGCATCGCCGTGTTCCGCGATTACCTGGTCCAGAAGGTCGCCGAGTCGCAGTTCTGAACGTGGTTTTCGCCGGGTTTCCGCCGCGCCAATGCATGCGTTGCGCGGGTGCGGGCGGGTCAAATGTCCGGTCTTCCGCCGGTGGAACTGCCTTTGTTACAAGCAGGTTAGCGCCGACATGCGGGCTGCGCAGGCCTCGCATGCGGATTTTGCCGTTTTTTCGGGCACAATCCTTCCTATCTTAGGGGGGTCGGTATTGCGGCGCACACTTGCGCGGCGTCCCGACGGGCCCGCGCTTCGG
>JAMNXK010000258.1 GCA_023653245.1 Tagaea sp. | reverse complement strand
GTCGCATTTGGGCCCCACGAGCTTGGCGACGGTGTCGGGCGCCAGATCGCGCATCGTCTTGCCGGTTTCGAGCGGCGCCAGGCGCTGACGCACGAAATCGCGCTGCCAGTCGCCGTCGGGATTGCCGAAGGCGGGGCTGGTCGCCGACAAGATCAACGACCGCAAACGCCCCGGATGCCGCGCCGCGAATTCCTGGGCGACCATGCCGCCGATCGAGTGGCCCAGCACGTGCGCGCGCTCGATCCCTTGCGCGTCGAGCAGCCGCGCCAGCGCGTCGGCGAGCGCCGCCCAGGTCAGGTCCGGCAAAGGCGGCGACATGCCGTAGCCCGGCATGTCCCAGGCGATCGTCCGCAAACGCGCGCGCAGGCGCACGAGCTGCGGGCGGAAGGCGCGATGGTCGGTGCCCACGCCGTGCAGCAGCACGAGCGCCGGGCCGGCGCCGGCCGCGTAAGCGCCGGGGATCGGGAGGAGATCGTCCATGGCCGGATGTTAGCGCTTCGCCGATTACATGAAAAGGCATATAATCGCCGGAACATGCCCCGCTTCGTCGACGACTATCTCGCCTATCTGCTCGCCGCCGCCTCCGCGCGGGTGAGTGCGGAGTTCCACGCCGAGGTCAAGCGCGCCAAGCTCTCGGTCCCCAAATGGCGCGCGCTCGCCTCGCTGTCGGATGGCGAAGTCCTGGCGGTGGGCGACCTCGCGCGCCTCGTGCTGGTGCCGCAGCCGACGCTCACCAAACTCGTCAAGCGCATGGCCCGCGAGGGGCTGGTGCGCGCCGCCGACGATCCCGCCGACCGGCGCCGGACCCTCGTGCGCATAACGCCCGGGGGCCGGGCCCGCGTGCGCGGCCTATTGAAAGCCGCCAAAACGCACGAAGCCGCACGCTTGGCTTCCTATGCGCCCGGGGAAGTGGCTAAGCTCAAGCGCCTGCTCAAGGACCTCATCGGCCGGAGTGACCCGTGATCCGTCTGCCGCCCCACACGACCCAGAACCTCGCCTTGCGCAAACCCTCGGCCGGCGTGGCGATCGGCGGCGCCCTGGCGGGCCAGTCCCATGTCGCGATGCGCGTGGGCGCCGAGATCCTCGCCGAGGGCGGCAACGCGATCGACGCGGCGATCGCCACGTCGTTTGCACTCGCGGCCGTCGAGCCGTGGAACAGCGGCCTGGGCGGGATCGGGTTCCTGCTCTATCGCCCGGCCGATACCGGCAAGACGGTGGCGATCGATTTCGGACCGCAGGCGCCGGCGGCCCTGGATCCGAGCGCGTTCAAGCTCACCGGCCGGACGGGCGGCGATCTGTTCGGCTGGCCCGAGATCGAGGGCGACCGCAACGCCCATGGGCCGCTGTCTTTCGCCATCCCGGGTCAGGTCGATGGGATGGGGCTGGCGCACGCGCATTTCGGCACGATGGATTGGGCGATGCTGCTCGAACGCGCGGCGCGCTTGGCCGATCGCGGCCTGCCGGTGGATTACTGGACCACGCTCAAGACCGCCGCCGAGGCGCCGCTGCTCGCGCGCTACCCCTCCTCGGCCGAAATCTTCATGCCCGGCGGCTTCCCGCCGGCGCCCGAAACGGGCGTGGCCACGAAGTTCCTGCCCTTGCGCGCGCTCGCCTTGACCATCCGCCGATTGCAGCTCAAAGGCCCGCGCGATTTCTACGACGGCCCGCTGGCGAGCGACATCGCCCAGGACGTGCGCGCGGTCGGCGGCGTGCTCTCGGCCCTCGATCTCGCCTTCTATCGCGCCAAGATCGTCGAGCCGCATCGCGTGCGCTATCGCGGAGCCGATATCGATTGCGCGCCGCGCGGCACGGCCGGGCCCACGCTTGGCCGCGTGCTCGACCTGCTGTCGCCCAACGTGTTCCGCCCCTATGGGGCCGACGCGGCGAGTTTCGTCGCCTATGCCGAAGCGTTGCGCGCCGCCTATGCCGAGCGCCTGGCTGAGCCGGCCGGAACCAGCACCACGCATTTCAACGTGGTCGATCGCCACGGCAACATGGTGGCGTTGACGCAGACGTTGCTGTCGATTTTCGGCAGCCGCGTGGTCCTGCCCGACACGGGCATCCTGATGAACAACGGCATCATGTGGTTCGATCCGCGCCCCGGCCGGGCGAATTCGATCGCCC
The DNA here is from genome assembly GCA_023653245.1 of Tagaea sp. Next base: position 2,548 of record JAMNXK010000258.1, on the reverse strand, counting down.
CCGGCAAGCGGCCGCTGACCAATATGTGCCCGACCATCGTGTCGCGCGACGGACGGCCGTGGATGGCGCTGGGCGCTTCGGGCGGGCGGCGTGTTTTGCCGGCGGTCGCCCAGACGCTTAGTTTCGTGCTCGACCACGGCATGGATCTGGAGCGCGCCTTCCACCATCCGCGCATCGACGTGTCGGGCGGCCCCGCGGTCGACTACGATCCGGCACTGCCGATCGACGTCCGCGCGGCGCTCACGCAGCGTTTCGACGCGCGCGCCCAGGAAGCGACCCTGTTCCCCTCGCACTACGCCTGCCCGTCGGCCGTCGCGATCGACCAGCAAACCGGCGGGCGCAGCGCGATGTCCGACGCCACCAGCCCGTGGTCGGCCGCGATCGCCATTTGAGGTTCCCATGATCGACAAGCCGTGGAAGGTCCTCGCATCGCGCGAGGTCTATGCGAGCCCGCCTTGGGTGCGCGTGATCGACGAGCGTTTGGAACTGCCCGGCGGCAAGATCGTCCCGAGCTTCCACAAGATCCTGCTGCCCGACTATTCGATGTTGTTCGCGATCGACACGGACGACCGCGCGATCTTCATCCGCTCCTACCGCCACGGCGTGGGCACGGTGGTATGGGGCTTCCCCGGCGGCGGGATCGACGCGGGCGAGACGCCCGAACAGGCGGCCCGCCGCGAATTGCTCGAGGAGACCGGCTACGAAGCCGCCGCCCTCAAACCCTTGGGCGGCTACGTGACCGGCGCCAATGTGCGCGGGGCGATGTGCCACATGTTCCTGGCCACCGGCTGCCGGAAGATCGCCGAGCCCAACTCCGGCGACCTCGAAGAGCAGGAAATCGCGCTTCTGACCCGGGCGCAGGCGCGGGATTTGCTTATGGGCAACGGTTTCCACGTGCTCGCGCACGCGGCCATTACGGCGCGCGCGCTTCTGGAGTGGCCCGAATGAAGAACCCGCTCGGCTCCGCCCCCGCCAATCGCTGGCGCGCGGACGCCAAATCCGTCTCGACGATCCGCGAAGCGCCCAAGCCGCGCCCGCTCGCTTTCGCGGCCCAGCCGCAGGCCTTGACGGTCGATGCCGCGCGCAGTGCCATGATCGTGATCGATATGCAGAACGATTTCTGCCATCCGGACGGCTGGCTCGCGCATATCGGCGTGGACGTCGCACCTGCGCGCAAACCCATCCGCCCCCTCGCCAAGCTTCTGCCCGCCTTGCGCAAGACGGGCATGCCGGTCGTCTGGGTCAATTGGGGCAATCGCCCCGATCGCTTGAACCTCAGCCCGTCTTTGCTGCATGTCTACAAGCCGACGGGCAAAGGCGTGGGGCTCGGCGATCCGCTGCCGAAGAACAAGGCGCGCGTGCTGCAAAAGGATTCCTGGGCCGCTGCGGTCGTCGACGAGCTGGCGATCGACAAGCGCGACATCCGCGTGGACAAATTCCGCATGAGCGGCTTCTGGGACACGCCGCTGGACTCGATCTTGCGGAATCTCAAGATCGACACGCTGTTCTTCGGCGGCGTGAACGCCGATCAATGCGTGTTGTGCACGCTGCAGGACGCGAATTTCCTCGGCTACGATTGCGTGCTGGTCGAGGATTGCGCGGCCACGACCTCGCCGTCGTTCTGCTGGGACGCGACACTCTACAACGTGCGCCAGTGTTTCGGCTTCTCGACCGATACGGCGGCTTTGCTGAAAGGGTTGAAGAAATGACCCCGGTCGTTTTCAAGCGCATGGCCGAATGCTCGGCCTATCGGATCTCGCCCGGGGACACGAACTACTTCGCGCTGGTCTTCGATCCCGAAGGCGAGAAGGCCGATTTCGTCGCGGTGGTCGAGATTTTCGCCCCCGGCGGCAAGACGCCGCCGAATTCGCATTCCCGCGCGCACGAGATGTTCTTCGTGCTCGAAGGCAGCGGCACGGCGCTGTGCGAGGGCGCTTCGCTCGACCTCAAGAAGGGCGACGCGATCCTCTTGCGGCCGGGCTCGAACCACGAGATCCACAATACGGGGACCGGCAAGCTCTACACGCTCACCGTCATGGTCCCGAACCAGGATTTCGCCGAGCTGATCCGCAAGGGCACGCGCGTCGAACTCGACGCCGAGGACCGGCGCGTCATCGCGGGCGCTTAAACGAGCTTCCGGAGTTCGTACAAGCCCGCCACGCAAATCGCGCTCAGGCCCGCGCAGATCGCCAGCGTGGCGATCGGCCCCAGCTCGGTCACCGACGCGGACAGCGCGAAGGGCGACAGCGCGAAGATCAAGTTCAAAGGCAGATTCAGCTTGCCCATGATCTCGGCGTAGCCGCGCCGTCCGAAGATCGCCAGCGGGGCGACCACGCGCACGATGGTCATGGTCCCCGTGCCCAGTCCGTAGCCGAGCACGCACAGCGCGTAGACGAACGCGCCGCCGCCGAAAATCGCAGGCAGGACGCACGCCACGCCGATCGTCGCGGCGCTGTAAAGCCCGATATCGAGGATCGGCACGCGCTGGCCGAAGGCCGTCTCGATCCCCCGGCTGACCATTTGCGCGGGCCCCATCAGCGATGCGATC
>JAMNXK010000257.1 GCA_023653245.1 Tagaea sp. | reverse complement strand
TCCCGCGCCAGTGCGACCGCCAGTGCCACATAACCCGCCTCGTCCTCGGCGGCGAACTCGGGCAGGCCCAGGCGCGACATCACGCATGTGCCGAGGCGGCCATAGATCGGCTTTCCCTTCTGCGTGACCGTGGGAACGCCCATCCACGCCCCGCAGGTCGTGGTGCGTCCGCCGTTGAAGGGCACGCAATCGAGCAGCAGATCGGCCTCGGCGAAGGCGGCCCAATAGCCGCCGCCCTCGGCATGGCCGCGCAACTCGACGCGCGCGACGTCGAGCCCGAGCGCGGCCCAATCCTCGCGCATGCGCGCTTCCTCGGCGGCGTCGAAGCGCTCGGGGATCTTCACCAGCAGCCGCGCATCCGGCGCGCGGGCCAGCACGGCGGCCCAGCGCCGGATCGTGCCGTGCGAAATCTTCGCCACGCGGTTGAAGCTCGCGAAGGTGAAGCGGCCCGTCCGCGCGCGCGGCGGCGGCGGCACGGGCAGATCGGGCAGCATCGAGGTGGTGCCGTAGCCCGAGGGCAAGGTCACGATCCGGTCGCCCGACAGGCGCGCGAGCGCGTCGCCGCCCGTCAGCCACGGATCGACGACATAGGCGTCGCACGCCGCGAGCCCGACGGCGGGCGATTGCGGCAGGTATTCGATCTGCACGGGCGCGGCCCGGCGCGCGACCGCGCCCAAGCGGTTGTTTTGCCAATGGCCCATCGAGTGCACGAGAATATCCACCCCGTCCGCGCGGATCGCGTCGGCCAGCGCTTCGTCGTCGAGGGAGGCCGCGAACCGCCAATCGGGAACCAACGCGCGCAATTCCTCGGTGACGGCGTCGCGCTGCGGCGAGACGTCGTAGACCGTCACGTCGAACGCCGCGCGGTCGTGCCGCGCGAACAGCGTGCGCAGCTCGGCCGACATGATGTGGGCGTAGAGATTCCCCGAAACATAGGCCACGCGCGGCTTGCGGTCCGGGTCGCGCGAATTGGCGAAGACGGGCGCGCGCGGGCCCGCCAGCGCTTCGACCTTGGCGCCGAACGCGCGATGCGCGTCCCACAACGCGTCGTCGGACACGGTCTCGTCGAAGGCGAGCGCCACCAGACGGCGCGACAGGATATCGGCCCGCGTGGGGTCGAGGGCGAGCGCGCGATCGTAAGCCGCGACCGAGTCCCGGGCGCGATCCCACATGCCGCCATAGGCGGTGCCCAGATCGTCCCACGCGCCGAGATTGCCCGGATCGAGCGCCACCGCGCGCTCCAGCGCCTGGGCCGAGGGTGCCGGCCACGCCGCGAGCAAGCGCACATGCCCGAGATTGCGCCAGAGATTGGCGTCGCCGGGGGCGAGTTCGACCGCGCGCTCGAAGGCGCCGGCGGCGAGGTGATAGCGCGCAAGGTCGAATTGCGCGAGCGCCAGGCCCGACCAGGCGGCCACGTCGCCGGGCGCCTTGCGCGCGGCGATCTCGAACGCCGCCAGCGCCTCCGCCGGCCTTCCGGCGGCGCGCAATTGGCGCCCGGCGTCGATCAACGCGTCGGGCGGCCAGTCTTCGGGCGAAGGGGGGCGGTCGGAGTCCGTCATACCGGGACATCCTGCCGCAGGCGGCGCGCCGGTGCGACTTTTTCGGCGGCCTGCTAAGCTCGCGCCATGGGTTTCGCCTATCCCCGTTTCGAGTTCAGCGCCCCGCCCGAGCTGGGGGCCAAGGCCGTCGCGCGCCATCCCGTGGCCATCATCGGCGCGGGACCCGTGGGGCTGTCGCTCGCCATCGACCTGGCGACGCGCGGCCAGAAATGCGTCGTGCTGGACGACGACGACACGGTTTCCATCGGCTCGCGCGGCCTGTGCTACGCCAAGCGCACGCTGGAAATCTGGGACCGGCTGGGCTGCGCCCTGCCCATGGTCGATAAAGGCGTGACCTGGCAAATCGGCAAAGTGTTCTTCGGCGACCGGCAGGTCTATGCCTTCGACCTGCTGCCCGAGGGCGGGCATCGCTTCCCGGCCTTCATCAATCTCCAGCAATATCATCTGGAGAATTTCCTGGTCGAGCGCGCCCGTGCGCTGCCGAGCATCGATCTGCGCTTCAAGAGCAAAGTCGCCGGCATCGTCCCGCGCGGCGACGGCGTGGCGCTGACCATCGAAACGCCCGAAGGAAACTACGCGATCGACGCCGATTGGGTCGTCGCCTGCGACGGCGCGCGCAGTCCGACGCGCCGCGCGCTCGGGCTCGATTTCAAAGGCCGCGTGTTCGAGGACCGCTTCCTGATCGCCGATGTGCGCATGACCGCGGATTTCCCGACCGAGCGCTGGTTCTGGTTCGAGCCGCCGTTCCATTCGGGCGGCTCGACCTTGCTGCACAAACAGCCCGACGGCATCTGGCGCATCGATTTCCAGCTCGGCTGGGGTGCCGATCCCGAAGAGGAAAAGAAGCCCGAGCGCGTGATCCCGCGCATCCGGCGCATGCTCGGGCCGAAGGCGGAGTTCGAGCTCGACTGGGTGTCGGTCTACACGTTCCAATGCCGGCGGCTCGAACGCTTCCGCCATGGCCGCGTGCTGTTCGCGGGCGACTCCGCCCATCAGGTCAGCCCGTTCGGCGCGCGCGGCGCCAATTCGGGCGTGCAAGACGCCGACAATCTCGCCTGGAAACTCGCCGCCGTCGCCGCGGGCACGGCACCCGAGACGCTGCTCGACAGCTACGAGTCCGAGCGCGTCGAAGCCGCCGACGAGAACATCCTCAATTCCACCCGCGCGACCGACTTCATCACGCCCAAGAACGACGCCGCGCGCCGCTTGCGCGACGCCGTGCTCGATCTGGCCGAGCATCACCCCTTCGCGCGCCGGCTGGTGAATTCGGGGCGGCTCTCCACGCCCACCGCGCACAAAGGCTCGCCCCTTTCCTCGCCCGATGCGGGCGCGTTCGACGCGGGCGTGGCGGCCGGCTCGCCGGCCCTCGACGCGCCGTTGATCCGCGACGGCGAGCCGATCTGGCTGCTCGATCTGTTGAAGGACGGCTTCGCCGCGTTGTTCTTCGCGGGCGATAGCGTGGCCGCGCATCTGGCCGACGATCTGGCGCGACTGGCCGAAGGACCCGTGCCGATCCGGGCGGCGATGGTGGCACGCCGCGCGCCGGCCGCGCCGTTGAAAGTGACGGTCGCACTCGACGAAACCGGCATAGCCTTCGAGCGCTACGCGGCGACGCCCGGGACGTTCGTGCTGTTCCGCCCCGACCAGCATGTGTGTTTCCGCGCGCGCGGCTTCGAACCCGCCGCCGTGCGGCGGGCGCTGGCGCGCGCCTTGGGGAAGGCGCCCCCGGGAAGAGTACAATGAGCAAGCTCAGGACCGAGCCCGCGCCGGGCAATCCCGACGATCTCTACGAGCTGCTGATCGAGGCGCGGCGCGATCTCGACGATTCGCAAAGTGCCGCGCTCGACACCAAGCTCGTGCTCTTGCTCGCCAACCATATCGGCGATCTCGACGTGCTCCGCGAAGCGATCGCCGCAGCGAAGAGGCGCTAAGCGACCTTCAGCACCAGCTTGCCGATATGCTTGTCGGCCTCCATCGCCGCGTGGGCTTTCGCGGCGTCGGCGAGCGCGAAGGTCTCGTGGATCAGCGGGCGCACCTTGCCGCTTTCGAGAAGCGGCCAGACTTTTTCGCGCAAGGCGGCGGCGATGGCACCCTTCTGCGCGACCGTCCGGGGCCGCAAGGTCGAGCCGGTATAGGTCAGGCGCTTCCTCATCACCGCGTCGAGCGCGAGCTCGACCTTGGCGGATTTCAGGAACGCGATCTGCACGATCCGGCCTTCGACGGCCGCCGCCTCGATGTTCCGCTGCACGTAGTCGCCGCCGACCATGTCGAGGGTGAGGTCCACGCCCGCCCCGCCGGTGAATTCCTTGGCCACGGCGACGTAGTCTTCGCGCCGATAGTCGATCGCGCGATCCGCACCCAACTTGGATACGGCCGCGCATTTCTCCGGCGTGCCGCAAGTCGCCAGCACTTTGGCGCCGAACGCCTTGGCGAGCTGCACGGCCGTCGTGCCGATGCCCGACGCCCCGCCATGGCACAAGAAGGTCTCGCCGGCGATCAGGCGCCCGCGCTCGAACACGTTGGTCCACACGGTGAAGAACGTCTCGGGCACCGCCGCCGCCTCGATCATCGAGAAGCCCTTGGGGATCGGCAGGCATTGCGGTGCGGGCGCCGTGCAGTATTTCGCGTAGCCGCCGCCGGCGACCAGCGCGCAAACCTTGTCGCCCACGCGCGGCCAGCTCACGTCGGGCGCCGCCGCCACGACCGTGCCGGCGACTTCGAGGCCCAGAATGTCGGGTGCCCCCGGCGGCGGCGGATATTTGCCGTAGCGCTGGAGCACGTCGGGCCGGTTCACGCCGGCGGCCGCGACTTCGATCAGCACCTCGCCGGCTTGGCAGACGGGCACCGGGCGCGCGCCCAAGACCAGCACATCGGCGGGACCGGGCGCCTTCATTTCGACGGCTTCCATGACGGACGGGAGACTCATAGACTGGCGACCTCTGGCGGGAGACGGACGATGGAATTCGAAGACCTCGAGCCCAAACACAAACTCGTGAAGCCCAAGGACCTGTCCAATTGGGGGGTCAAGGAGCTGGAAGCCTACATCGAACGGCTCGAAGGGGAAATCGCGCGCGCGCGCGTGGAAATCGGCAAAAAGGGCTCGCACCGCGCCGC
>JAMNXK010000256.1 GCA_023653245.1 Tagaea sp. | reverse complement strand
GAGCGCGCCGCCCGCCTCAAGCGCCGCTTCGCGGAAGCGAATTTGCCGCTGATGGTGTCGGCCACCCACATCGTCCCGCTGATGGTGGGCGACGCGCGGGCCTGCAAGCGCGCGTCGGACGAGCTGCTGACGCGCCACGGCGTCTACGTCCAGCCGATCAACTACCCGACCGTGCCGCGCGGCACCGAGCGTTTGCGCTTCACCGCCACGCCTTTCCACGACGACGCGCTGATGGACGCGATGGTCGCCTCGGTGGACGAAGTCTGGACGCAGCTCGACCTGCCGCGCGTCGCGCGCGCGCAAGCGGCCGAATAGTCCCCCCTCGACCGGCGGGGCCCGCCTCGGGCATTCTCCCCCGGCAACACCGGGAGTCGCCGCCCATGCAGACCCGCAGCGTCAAGACGGCCGAAGACGCGGCCGCGCTGATCGCCGAACGCGCGATCGACAACGTCAAGATCGGCGCGTTCGACGTCGATGGAATCATGCGCGGCAAATACATGTCGCGCGAGAAATTCCTGTCCGCCCTCAAAAGCGGTTTCGGATTCTGCGACGTGGTGCTCGGCTGGGATTCGAACGACCAGCTCTACGACAACGTCAAATACACCGGCTGGCACACGGCCTATCCCGACGCGCCGGTGCGCGTGCTGCCCGACACGTGCCGCGACGTGCCCTTCGAGCCCTCGACGGTGATGTTCCTGGGCGAGTTCGCGCAGAAGGCCGAAGCGGTGTGTCCGCGCGGCGCCTTGCGCCGCGTGCTCGCGCGCGCCGACAAGCTGGGGTTCAAGGTTTCGTCCGCGGCCGAGTTCGAGTTCTTCGTCTTCGACGAAACGCCGGATTCGGTGCGCGAGAAGCACTACAAGAATCTTCGCACGATCACGCCGGGATTTTTCGGCTATTCGGTGCTGCGCAGCTCGGTGCACGCCGAGTTCCATCACGGCCTGCTCGAGATGTGCCGCAAGATGGATATGGCGCTCGAAGGCCTGCACACCGAGACCGGGGCGGGCGTGCTCGAAGCGGCGATCGCGGTCGACGACGCGCTCGCATCGGCCGACAAGGCGGCGCTGTTCAAGACCTTCGCCAAGATCTACGCCCAGCGCCACGGCAAGATGGCGACCTTCATGGCCAAGTGGTCGCATGATTGGCCCGGCCAGTCGGGCCATCTGCACGTGTCGCTGCAGACCAAGCAGGGCGAGTCGGTCTTCTACGACGCCGCGAAGCCGCATTCGATGTCCGACCGGATGCGCTGGTTCGTCGGCGGCCAGCAAAAGCTGATGCCCGAGCTGCTCGCCATGGTCGCCTGCACGGTCAACAGCTACACGCGCCTGATCCCGGGTTTCTGGGCGCCGACCGCCTCGATGTGGGGCGTGGAGAACCGCACCACGGCCTTGCGGGTCATCCCCGGCTCGGCCAAGTCCCAGCGCGTCGAGTATCGGGTCGCCGCCGCCGACATCAATCCCTATATCGCCTTCGCCGCGGCGATCGGCTCCGGCCTTTGGGGGATCGAGAACAAGATCGAGCCGCCGCCGGCGATCGACGGCAACGCCTATGCCGTGAAGTCCGATCCCAAAGACGACCTGCCGCGCAGCCTGGGCGACGCGGCCGCGCGCCTGGCCGCCAGCAAAGTCGCGCGCGAATTGTTCGGCGACGCGTTCGTCGAGCACTACGCCGCCACGCGCGATTGGGAGCAGCGCGAATACAACAAGGCGATCACCGACTGGCAACACGCCCGCTATTTCGAGATCATCTGACATGACCCGCAGCTTCACCGTCACGAGCCCGGTCGATGGCCGCGCGTATCGCACGCTCGCGCTGGCCGAGCCCGCCGCCATCGAAGCCGCACTCGAATCGGCGCATGCCGTCAAGCGCGCCTGGCGCGACACGCCGTTGGCCGAGCGCGTGGCGTCGCTGACCCGGTTCGTCGACGCGATGCTCGCCGATCGCGACGCCATCGCCGAGGAACTCACCTGGCAGATGGGCCGCCCGATATCCCAAACGCCGGGCGAGATGCGCGGCTTCGAGGAGCGCGCGCGCCACATGCTGGCGCTGGCGCCGTCGGCGCTCGCGGACGTGACGCCCACCGCCAAAGACGGATTCGAGCGCTTCGTCGCGCGCGAAGCTTTGGGCCTCGTCTTCGTCATCGCGCCGTGGAACTATCCCTATCTCACCTCGGTCAACGCGGTGATCCCGGCGCTGGCCGCGGGCAATGTCGTGCTCCTCAAACATTCGCACCAGACGCCCTTGGTCGCCGAGCGCTACGCCAAGGCGGCGAAAACCGCGGGCCTGCCGCCGGGCGTGTTCCGGATCCTCCATGCCGATCATGCGGACTCGGCCAAGATCGTGGGCGACGCGCGCGTCGATCACGTGTGCTTCACGGGTTCGGTCGACGGCGGCAGAGCGATCCAGCGTGCGATCGGCGAACGCTTCATCGGCGCGGGCCTGGAGCTCGGCGGCAAGGATCCCGCTTACGTCCGCGCGGACGCCGATCTCGCCCATGCGGTCGAAAATCTGGTCGATGGCGCGTTCTTCAATTCCGGCCAATCCTGCTGCGGGATCGAGCGCATCTACGTGCACGAAAGCCTCTACGCGAAATTCGTCGACGGCTTCGTCGATCTCACCAAGACCTACAAGCTCGGCGATCCGACCGACAAGGCGACCAATCTCGGGCCGATGGTCCGCGCCTCGGCGGCCGAGTTCGTGCGCGGCCAGATCGCCGAGGCGGTTCGCCAAGGGGCGAGGTCGCTCGTCGATCCCAAACACTTCGCCGCCGACGGACCGGGCACGGCCTATATGGCGCCGCACGTGCTGGTCGACGCGACGCACAAGATGCGCGTGATGACCGAAGAAAGCTTCGGCCCCGTCATCGGCATCATGAAGGTCGCGTCCGACGACGAAGCGGTCGCGCTGATGAACGACAGCGCGTATGGCCTCACCGCCGCGATCTGGACCGCGGATTCGGGGGCCGCCAAGCGCCTGGGCGCGCGCCTGGACACCGGCACGGTGTTCATGAATCGCTGCGACTATCTCGATCCCGGCCTCGCCTGGACGGGCGTGAAGAACACCGGGCGCGGGGCCACACTCTCCACGCTCGGCTACGAGCACCTCACCCGGCCCAAATCCTTTCACCTGCGGACGAAGACCTGAACCCGGCAATCGCCTCATCCTTCGACGGGCTCAGGATGAGGCGGATTTCGCGAACCTCATGGTGAGCCCGTCGAACCATGGGGTTCGCGCGAAAGGACAAAGACGATGTCTCTCAAAGGCAATTGGAACTATCCCACCACCGTCTGGGCCGGACCCGGCCGCGTCGCGGAGCTACCGGCGGCGTTGAAGCGCCTCGGCATCGCCAGACCGCTGCTGGTCACCGACGAAGGCCTCGCGAACGCGCCCATGGTCAAGAACGCGCTGGCGCTGACGGGTGCGGCACTCTTCGCCAAGGTCAAAGGCAATCCGACGGGGCGCAATGTCGAGGATGGCTTGGCCGCGCTCAAGGCCGGCGGTCACGACGGCGTGATCGCGTTCGGCGGCGGCTCCGCCCTCGACGCCGCCAAGGCCATCGCGTTGATGTGGGGCCAGACGCGCCCGCTGTGGGATTTCGAGGATGTCGGCGACTGGTTCAAGCGCGTCGATCCCAAGGGCATGCTGCCCGTCATCGCCGTGCCGACCACCGCCGGCACGGGCTCGGAGGTGGGCCGCGCGTCGGTCATCACCGACGAAGCCACGCACACCAAGAAGATCGTCTTCCATCCGGGCATGATGCCCGGGATCGTGATCTCCGATCCCGAATTGACCGTGGGCTTGCCCGCGCACGTGACCGCCGCGACCGGCATCGACGCCTATGTGCATTGCTTCGAAGCCTATTGCGCGCCCGGCTTCCATCCGATGGCCGAGGGCATCGCGCTCGAAGGCATGCGCCTTGTAAAAGCATTCCTACCGCGCGCTTTCGCCAACGGCGCGGACATCGAAGCGCGAGGGACAATGCTGGCCGCCGCGTCGATGGGTGCGGTCGCGTTCCAGAAGGGCCTGGGCGGCGTGCACGCGCTCGCGCACCCGATCGGGGCGGTCTACGACACGCATCACGGCCTCACCAACGCGGTGCTGCTGCCTTACGTGATGGTCCATAACCGGACCGCGATCGAAGCGCGCATGGGCTTGCTCGCGCGCGTGCTCGATCTTGCCGACCCGGGTTTCGACGCGGTGCTGAAATGGACGCTCGAATTCCGCGCCGCGCTCAAGATCCCGCATACGCTCAAAGAGATCGGCGTGGACGATTCGCGCGCGACCGAGATCGGCGCGATGGCCGAGAAGGACCCGTCCTCGGGCGGCAATCCCTGCCCGGTCACGGCCAAGGACCTCGAAGCGATCTTCCGCGCCGGCGTGGCGGGCAGGCTTCAGTCGTAGCCGCCCATCGGGTTCTGGTCGAAATCGATCACCGAGCCGGTCATCATCTCGCTCGCGTCCGAGAGCAGGAAAATCGCCAGCGTCGACACGTCGTCGGTCGATAGAATTCGCCCGAAGGGCTGACTGGGCGAGGCTTTCGCGAGCCAGTCGGGCGGATTGCCGTCGCGCGCCTGGATCGCGTGCTCGCCCGGCGTTTCCATCCAGCCGATATTCATGCCGTTGACGCGGATCTTGTCGAAGCGCGTGGCGTTGGCGACGTTCTTGGTCAGCGTGGCGAGCG
>JAMNXK010000255.1 GCA_023653245.1 Tagaea sp. | reverse complement strand
GTGAGGATGAACGCGCCCACGATGGGGCCGAACAGCGTGCCCAGCCCGCCGACGATGGGGGCGAGGATCATCTCGATCGAGCGCGAAATGTCGAAGACCTGCGAAGGGAACAGGTTGTTGTAGTAGAAGGCGTAGAACACGCCGCCCAGTGCGGTCATCGCCGCCGAAATCGCCACGGCCGCGAGCTTGGCGCGGAACGCGTCGATCCCGAGCGCGCGCGCCGCCGCCTCGTCCTCGCGGATCGCGAGCCATTGATGGCCGAGGCGCGAACGGCGCAAGGCCGCGCACAGCGCCAAGGCGCCCGCCATCATCGCCAGACCCAGATAGTAGAAGAGCAGCGGCCCGCCGCGCAGATTCCACCAATCGCCCGCGTCCTCCGCGCGCACCGGCAGGAAGAATCCGCCCGCCTTGCCCGTCCACGCCATGTGGTCGAAGGCGATGCGCACGAACTCGGCCACCGCGATGGTCAGCATGGCGAAATACACGCCCTCGATCCCGAAGCGGAAGCCGAGCGCGCCGATCGCCAGACCCACCGCCACGCACGCGGCCATCGCGGCGAGCGCACCCGCCCACGGGCCGATGCCGAACTTCACCCACAACGCCGCCGACACGTAAGCACCGACGCCGACATAGAGCGCGTGGCCGAGCGACAACTGACCCGCGAAGCCCATCATCACGTTCCAGGCCTGGCCGACATAGGCGAAGTAGAAGATGAGGATCAGCACCGACAGCACGTAGCGATCGGCGAACAAAGGTGCTGCCAACAGCGCGCCGAAAAACAGCGCCAGTGCCAGCCGCGCGCGCGGGGTGGTTCCGGTCCAGATGCGCGTCAATGCCTTCATCGCCGCTTGCCCATCAGGCCCTGCGGCCGGAACAGCAGCACGGCGATCAGAAGTGCGAAGGAGAACATGCTTTTCATCGACGGGGCCAACAGGAAACTCGCGAACGCCTCCGACACGCCGATCACCACGCCCGCGACCAAGGCGCCCGTCATCGAGCCCATGCCGCCGACGATCACGATGGTGAAGGCGAGCAAGGTGAACGCCGGGGCGAGCATCGGCGTGGCGTCCGCCAGCACGATCATGAGGGCACCGGCCGCGCCCACGCACGCCATGCCGATGCCGAAGGTGAGCGCGTAGAGATGCTTGACGTCGAGCCCGACCACGGCGGCACCCACCAAATTGTCGGCGCAGGCGCGGATCGCCGTGCCGGTGCGCGAGAAACGGAAGAACGCGAACAGCAGCGCCGACACGCCGATCGCGGCGGCGGCGGCGTAGACGCGCACCTTGTCGACCAGCACCGGCCCCACGAGGTAGGAATCGAAACCGTAGGGCAGATTCGCGTGGCGCAGATCGGGGCCGAAAACCATCAGCATCCCGTTGACCATGACGATGGCCAGGCCGACGAGCAGGATGAATTGCTCGTGCTCGGGCCGTCCCACGAAAGGATCGATCGCGTGGCGCTGCAGCAGATAGCCCAGCCCGAAGAAAGCCAGCGCGATCGGTGCCATGGCGAGCAGCGGGTCCAAGCCCCAGCCGACGAACAGCACGAAAGCGAGATACATCGCCACGACCGCGAACTCGCCATGGGCGAAATTGACCAAGCGGATCACGCCGAAAATCACCGACAGGCCGAGCGCCATCAGCCCGTAGACGAGGCCCGTGAGCGTGCCTTGGATCGCGACCGTCAGGTAGAAGTCGAGGGGCATGACCCCCGTTTAGCCCCTCATGTCCGGCCTTGCCAGCCCGGCATGGGCAGGACCGGGGGCATCGTCGCCGAGGCCGTCGGCAGCACGACCGTGGGCGTGCGGTTGCGGTTCTGCACGGCGGCCGAGCCGATATTGGGGTTCTGGCCCTTCTCGTCGAACTTGATCGGCCCGCCGATCATCACGTGCTGGGCGATGTCGGTCGCACGGATCGCCGCCATCAGCGGCGCGCCCGCGCCGGTGCCGGCACGCCGGAACCCGTCGGCGGCGATCAGGATCGCCTCGAAAGTGAATCCGGCGTTGAAGCAGTCGGCGGCGAAGCGGTTGTTCGGGTGCGCGGCCGTAAAGGCGCGCTCCAGCGCCTGGGTCATCGGCGAGCGCGGATCGACCCAAGGCAGGTTGGAGATGTGGAAATCGGCGAGCGGCCCGAGCGCTTGGTAGAACTCCTCGTCGTACATGCCCGGGCTGCCGGGCGAGACGATGCCCATCGGCTCGAAACGCTGGCGGACCATGTCGCGGATGAGTTTCACCGCGTCCGAGGCGCGCGTGACCACGAGCACGAGATCGGGGCGCAGCGCGCGGATGCGCGTGACCTCGGTGGCGAGGTCCTGGGCGCGCGGGTCGTAGGCGATGCTTTCGAGCAGGCGGAAGGGCGGTGCCACGCGCGGGAAGATCGCGTCCATGGCGCCACGCTGGGCCTGGCCGAACGTGTCGTTGGCGTGCAGGAACACGGCCGTCTGCGGATTGATGCGCGTGGCCTGGATCGTCTCGCCGATCAGGCGCAGGCCGTTGGTGACCAGCTGCGGCCCGGTCTGGAAGTTGCGCACCAGGAAGCGATAGCCCTGCTCGGTGATCGGCGGGGCGGCGGCGATGTTGACGACCAGCGGCACCTGGCGCTGCTCGGCGACTTGGGCGATGGCCAGCGTGTGGCCGGAATCGAACGCGCCCACGAGGCATTGCGCGCCTTCGTTGATCGCGCGCTCGGCCTGGGTGCGGGCGATGTCGGCGTTGGATTCGGTGTCGATATGCACGAGCTCGACGCGCATGCCGAGATCGGCGAGCACGCGCGGGGCGACGACGGCGCCGCGATGCATGCTCTGCCCGGCCTGGGCGAAGAAGCCCGAGCGCGGCAGCAGCACGCCGATCTTGAGCGCCGCCCCTTGCGCGGCGACGATGCCGGGTGCGGCGAGAACCGCCGCCGCGGCGGCCGTGCCCTGCAGCGCACGCCGGCGCGAAATTCCGTTGGTCATGATGGCCATGCGACCCTCCCCTTGTTGCGCCCAAGTCAACCCCGGAGCGGCGAAGGCGTCAAGCGGACTTGATCTGATACTGGGCCGAGGGGTAGGTCGCCCGCTCGCGATAAAAGATGATGTAGCCGGGCAGAACGGTGACGGTCCAACCCTTGGGAAGGACGCCGACGATCTCGCTCAAGGCCTCCCGGACGGACTTGGGCTTCAACGCCTTGTCGAGAGTGGCCTCAGTTAAGTCAGGATGGGCACGCCTCCTCACTTTGTGGAATCTCAGATTGTAAGGCAAATACGCCTTCAAGCGCTCGAGGGCATCGGCTGCGGACTTCCCGCCCACAAAGCTTAAGCCTGCAATCACCCGCTCGGTATCAATCCGATGCAAAGCGTCGAAGTGGCTGCGCTTAACTGTCGACTGGTCTCGCTTCCGGCCCGGATCTTTGTTGCCGAAACCGCTCTTGTCCCATGCCAGCTTCCCACGTTTCTTCCGATGGACGATCAAATCGGCTTCGAGGTCCATCGCGGTGAACACGAAGATGCGAACGGCCTTGAACGATACGTCGCTCGGATCGAGCCCGATGCGATGCTTGATCTTCAACGCGTGCTGCGAAAGACGCTGCCGCAGGCCCGCTTTGGCGTCGGTCTTGCCGACGTAGACGAGTTGGCCCTTGTGGAATAGTTCGTAGACGCCCTGAACGTCGCCGAGACGCGCCGCGCTTTCCTCGGTCAACGGGGCGGGCTGGGTGGCGTCCAGCGTCGCGGCCAACCGCTCCAGGAGCGCCTTGGGCAGGTCGAACTCGAACTCGACGTAGCCCGGGATCATTCCGCCGCCATCCGCGAAGCGCCGCGCAAACGCACGGCGACGCCGTCCGCCACGACTCGCGCGAGACGCACGGGCACGGCGTTACCGAGCTGGCGCATCGTTTCGGTCCAGGAGCCATGGAACACGAACTCGTCGGGGAAGGTTTGCAGCCGTGCGCTCTCCCGCACTGTGAAGTAACGGACCGATCCATCGGGCCGGAGCAGCATGTTCTCGCCGCCCGGCACGCCGTGAACGCCCGCCTTCAAGGTCTTCGCCGGCTCGTCGAGCGGACTGCCGGTATGACCCGGATAGGATCGCGCGCCGTCCTGGAACAGATGGTTGGCGAAGCTCGCGGCGGCTTTCGGATCGCGTTCCGGATCCGGAAGGTCGGCGAGCGCGTCGCGCACGGTGCGCCAAGGCTTCGTCCCGGCAGCGAAGATATCGACCGGCGCGGCGAACGCCGACGCGGTCGGGCGGTGCTTGCGCGCGACTTGGTGGCGCTCCCAATAGTCTCCGGTCGCTTGCGCCGCCAGCAACGCCGCGCGGCTATGCGTGGGCTCCGGAAACGACCATTCCAAGCCAAGATCCCGGCGGAAGCCGACGAAAACGACCCGCTCGCGCCGTTGCGGCACGCCGTAGTCCGCCGCATTCAACACGCGGAACACCACGTCGTATTCGAGCGCCGCGCGTTTGCGCGATGTCGCGTGCCGTTCGAGCCGCGCGAGATGCCCACTCACGGACTCGATCGGCTTGCGCGCGATCTCCGGAAACCGGAGTTGCAGATGGATGTATTCGAGATATGTGGCGAAGGCTTGGCGCGTGAGGCCTTTCACGTTTTCGAACACGAAGGCCTTGGGCCTGGTCTCGCGCACCGCGCGGACGGTCTCGGGCCACATGTCGCGGTCGTCTTTGTGCGCCTGATGCTTGCCGC
>JAMNXK010000012.1 GCA_023653245.1 Tagaea sp. | reverse complement strand
GGGCGCGCGCGCGAGCCAGCGCTTGCGAAGGGCGGCCGGGGGCGGTATAGGGACGGCCCCGCACGGTCGGAGCGTAGCTCAGCCTGGTAGAGCACTAGCTTCGGGAGCTAGGGGCCGGAGGTTCGAATCCTCTCGCTCCGACCAATTAAAAGCCCGCTAGATCAGATATCTAGCGGGCTTTTCATTTTTACAGCCTTGCGATTTTAGCCGCGTTTTAGCCGGTTTTTCGCCGATCCTTCGGATTTGCTGCTAATGTACGCCGCTGAAACCCGAGGCTCCGATGCGCGACTATCCAAATCTGAAAATTGATCGCGTCAAAAACACCGCCGGAAAGATCGTCGAATACTATCGCCATCGCGTGACCGGCCGGCGCTACGGCACCAACCGAGAACACGCGCTCCGACTCTGGGCGGCGGATCAGCGGGCGCTCCAAGGCCCCGCCGGGCGCGCGCGGATGCGCGGCGATGTTGCGAGCGCGCTCAAAGATTTTCGCGAGTCCAACGTCTGGGCGACGATTGCGAAGAGCACGCGGACGCTTTGGGCGCTTTATTTGGTCGACCTAGAAGACGCGCTTGGCGAACTTGCCTTGCAGTCAGTCGACCGCTCAGTCGCAGTCGCCTGGATCGAAGCCGTCGCAGCTCAGCGCGGGGTGCCGAGCGCGCAGAACGCGCGCCGTGCCGCAAACAGATTTTGGAGCTGGGCGCGCGCGCGGGGGATGGTCACAGCAGATCCACCTTTCGCCTTCGAAGACGGCGCGCGATCGACGAAAGCGCGCGCTATCTCGAAAAAGCCGATGTGGCGACGCGAGCAGTTAGATGCGTTCTTGAACGCGAAGCGCGTCGTGGACATCGGCGGAAATCCGACCAAGATCAAATCGCAGCGCTATCGGACCGAGGCGCTTCCCGATGACATGCGGCTCGCAGTCATGCTCGGCTTCTACACCGCGCAGCGTTTAGGCGACATTCTCTCGCTCAACGCCTCGCAAATCTCCGTCGATAATGCAGGTCGCTGGTGGATTGGCGCGCCCGGCGGTGCGGAGTTCCGCCAGGAAAAAACCGGCGCGCGCGTCGCGATTCCGCTGAATTCGGCGCTCCGAAAAGAATTGCTCCGGCAAAAAATTACGCCGGGCGACGACCGGCCGCTTGTGCAGACAGCAAGCGGCGGGGTTTTCGATGTTGCACATTTCAAGCGCAAATTTCGTGTTTGGCGCGCGGCGGCGGGTCTGCATAGCTTGACGTTCCGCGCGCTCCGTTCGAGCGCGATGGTTGCACTTGCCGAAGCCGGCGCGACCGCGCCGGAAATCGCGTCAGTCTCCGGGCACTCTATCGCTCGCACGCAAAGCATCCTCGACATTTACATTCCGAAAACGTCGAAGCTTGCAGAAAATGCGATTACCGCGTTTGAGAAATCGGCGACTTGGACGCCGCCGTTGCCCGACGCTGTTCAGCCGCCGCGCGGCGCGCGCGCAGTTCCGCCAAAACCTTCTCGCGCGCTGCCGAATCCGGATCAACGCCGGCGTCCCCGCCGGGGCAGCCCAAAATGAACTTCTTGAGCGCGTCGGGCCTGTACCGCTTCGTCGGGCGCTTCATTGCGAGTTGTGCGGGCGTGATGACAGGCGCCACGAACGGCATGACTTCGCGCTTGAACTGCCAACGCGACATCGACAACTCCTCAAGAGCCTTGTCGATCGTCCACAGAAGTTTCTTGTCGGCATGATCTTCGCCCATACTACTACTATATACGCTTCACTGCCTCTTCCCAAATTTTCGCCTAAGCTCTTGAGTCAACGCCTATATTTTTTCTTAGACTTGCGCAAAAGTGTTTACCGGTAACAGCCGATGGCCAAATTCTTTCGAACAAAAAAGAAACAAGCCGCCAGACGCAGGGCGATCCGGGCCGCTGTCAAAGCGCACCGAGAAGCGCTCAATGCGCGCGGGCTTGTACGCGTAGAAACGACCGTTGACACCGGCGTTGCCGCCGAATTGCGGGCCCGCGCCAAGGCGGCGGGCCAGACTTTGCGTGAATTCATCGCTCAAATCCTCAGGGAATCAGTCCATCGCTAACTCGATCAGAGCTGCGCGAACCGATTGGACTGAGTCCCAGCCCTTCACGGGGCGCGTTACGGCGAAACATTTCGCCAGAGGAACCCGCCTCATCTTCAGTCAGGTGGTGCTTCAATCAACCAATCTTCAGCGACGAATACTCACCCGGCGAATATTTTTGACAGCTGGCAACGTCCTTCCGGAGTTGAGGCGGCAGTTCCAAACATTTGTGTCGCGGAAGAAAGCTGCTGCTCGAAGCGGATGCTGGTCAAAGACTTTCATAATGTCGATCTACACAACGATCCCGCTGGTCGCCGCCTCCAACTGCGTAAGAATTACGCGTGCATTACTGAACTGCATGCGCAGGCTTCGTGTTTTGCATGAGAAAATCCCGGGCAAGGCGCCGACGTTCCCGGTCAGAGTTTGTATATTGTCATCATGACACGCGTGACATCCGCAGCAATCTCAGATCAGGTAGATCAACTTCCGTCGGCCGAAACGCATGCAGTTGCGCCGGAGCGGCGCCGCATTGGTCGGCCTAAGCGGAGCGAGCCTGTAAAGACTGTTAGCTTGTCGGTGCCACAGTCAGTCTATAGGTCGCTGAAACATGACGCGACGTTGGCCGGTTTGCGCACCGCTAGCTACATCCTCTCCCGTGTGACGGAAGCATCGCCGCCGCGGATCGTTCCGACCTTGAATGTGGAGCAATGGGATGCGCTCCGGTGCCAACTCGATGATCTCACGACTATGTTTCGCCGCGCCTATGAAGCGAAGCTCATGCCCGAATCCGTCGAGGAGCAGATGACCAAGGTTACGGAAGAAATCCGCCGACTTCGGTTGCTCCTTCTAGGAATAGAGGTGAAGAAATGATCCAAAAGATTCTCAAGGCGCGAGGTATCGGGGATATGCTCCGCTACTTGCTTGGGTCGGTCGACTCGTCTGGCCGCAGGCGCCCGCGCGCCGAAATCATCGATAGCGTCTTTGCCGGGCGCAACGAATGGGAACTCACCCGCGAGATTTCTGCGATCGTCGCGCGGCGCCCAACTGTAAAACGAAACATGTTTCACTCGACTCTCCGCTTGAGCCCTAAAGATCGCCACGTTTCTGATCAGGAATGGTCGCGACTCTGTCGCAGATACATCGGCGAACTCGGATTTGACACGTTTCTTGTGGTGTCACACGGCGACCATGTCCACATCCTCTGCCCACGCATTCGATTGGACGGCAGCGTCGTTCCCGATGGTCATGATTTTGCGCGGGGAGAAAAGATCGTTCGGCTAATCGAGATCGATTTTGAGCTTCAGCGCGTTCGACCGTCGCACCTTCTGGAGCCAGAAGCATCGAGGGAGCATGTTCGTGCGCCGACGGCGGCGGCGATCCAGAAGCTTGAGAGGTTCGGCGAGCAATCCGACGTCATGCTCGTCCAAGAAGCAATACTGGAAATCTTAGGTGAAGATAACGAGGTTTGGATCGACGATTTCGAGTGCGCCCTGGCCAAGAAGCACATTCGCGTGATCAAACGCCGCTCACGGGTCGATGTACTCCCGCAGCTAGCCTTTGTATACGCCGACAGGACCTTTGGCCCGCGAGCGCTGGGAGGAAAGTTCACCGCGAGAAATCTGCTCTCGGCCGGTCTGAACTTCGAATCGCGGCCGGTTGCCGATCCGACTAAGGCCGTTTTCGAACCCGATGAGGATAAGGAAACTCTGCCATTGTTGAGTGATGAGGCGCAACCGGGTGTCGATCCGAACTCCGACGGCGAGGGATCGGCTGTGTTGTCCCCGTCGCCTTTTTGAGCTTCAGAGCGTCAGTTCTTCTTGATGCGATGGCTTGGCATCGGCACGCGTGAGCTGAAGGACCACATGTCGTTCCAGGCTTCGCGCTTGCCGACCAGGTCCCGCTACTTCAAGCGCCGGCGTTCCGATGGGCGAGGTTTGGTGCTGGAAAGTCTCGAGATTGGTGGAGAGTACAGGCCCGTCATTTCAACGATCGAGATCGGGGCTCAGACCGACATAACCCTGGTATGGCCGGTTCTTGGGGTGCTTTTCGAGCGGCCCTGACGCAGGACGGTGCGTAGCCTCCGCTGCATTGTCCGATCCGGTCGAGCCGATGCCAATCATATGGCACACGATCCCACTTCTTTGAGGCGAAGAGCTCTCCCCGGTTTCCCGATAACCGGGTCTGGACACGCCGCGTTCGGCCTGCGACGTTTGGCGCCGCAAAATAATACAATACGCACGACGAGCGGGAAATGAAGATCGAAATCCAAGCGTCCGTCTCCACGAAAATCGGTTACGCCTCGCAGCAGAACTCGGTTCCGGTCCTTCGCGAACTGAAGCTCGTCAACACCGAGGGGAATGCGGCCACCGATCTCACGCTGAAACTGTCGTCCGATCCCGCTTTCCTGGCCGAGAAGATTTGGCGGATCGACCGTATCGATCCGGAATCAACTTTTCATATTCCTGACCGCGATGTCCGGTTGAGTGCGGGCTATCTCGGCGCTCTCAACGAGGCCGTTCGCGGCACCGTCGTACTCGAATTGACCGCGGGGGCAGCCGTGCTCGCCAGCGAAGCGACCGCCGTCGAGGTTCTCGCCCGATCGGAGTGGGGTGGAGCCACGTCGATGGCGGAGTTGCTGCCGGCCTTCGTCATGCCGAACGACCCGGCCATCGATAAAATCCTGAAGATGACGGCCGAAATTCTCCGGAAAGGCGGCCAACCGGACGGGCTGAACGGCTACGAGTCAAAATCGCGCAAGCGGGTGTGGACGATGCTGTCCGCGCTGTGGTCGGCCGTGGCGTCGCTCCGGCTGAGCTACGTCCTTCCGCCGGCGAGTTTCGAGACGGCCGGTCAAAAGATCCGGTTGCCGACGCACATCCTCGACGGACGGGTCGCGACCTGTCTCGATACGGCGACGCTGTTCGCCGCGGCGATCGAGCAAATGGGTCTCAACGCGGTCATCGTCCTGACCAAAGGGCACGCGTTCGCGGGGGCGTGGCTGGCCCCGAAGGAATTCGCGGACATTTCCATCGACGATCCGGAGCCGTTGCGCAAGCGGATCGATTTGGACGAAATCGTCGTGTTCGAGACGACTTATGTGGGCCAGTCGCAGGTGCCGCCGTTCTCGAAGGCGATCGAGGAAGCGAAGCGCCAAGTCGCGATCGACGTCGAGGGCGATTTCGGCGCCGTGATCGATATACGCCGGGCCCGGATGCGGAAGATCCGCCCCCTCGATACGCAGGTGGCCGCCGTCGGCGCTTCGGGCGACGCGCCGCCGACGGAGGACGCGCCCCTCGCGCTCGACGCGGCGCCGGACATGGTCGACGACATCGTCGACGTTGCGGTCGCCAAGCCGGCCACCGACGCGCTTACGGACCGGATCGGCGTTTGGCAGCGCAAGCTGCTCGATCTGTCCACCCGGAACAGGTTGCTCAACCTGCCGGACGGGAGCAGCTCCATTCCGCTGCTCTGTCCCGATCCCGCGCGGCTCGAAGACAAATTGGCCGCCGGACAATCGATCCGCGTGATGCCGTTGCCGGATCTCGGTGCGGCCGGCCGCGACACCGAATTGTACGACCGCCAGCGGCAGACCCGGCTGCGCGAGGACGTCGCGCGCGAGTACATCGAGCGAGGCGACATCCTGTGCGACCTCGATCCCAAGCGGTTCGACGCCGCCATCGTCGAGCTTTATCGAAAGGCGAAAGCCGATCTCAACGAAGGCGGGGCCAACACGCTTTACTTGGCGCTGGGTTTCTTGCGCTGGCGCAAGAACGAAAGCGACAAGCGCGTGAACCGCGCGCCGCTCATTCTCATGCCCGTCCGGCTGGAACGGCGCAGCGCGCGCTCCGGCTACACGCTTAGGGCGCACGAAGACGAGGCGCGGATCAACCTGACCCTCCTGGAGCTTCTCCGTCAGGACTTCGCGCTCGACGTCGGACCGCTGAGCGGGCCGCTGCCGGCCGACGACAACGGGATCGACGTCGCGAAGGTTTGGAACGCCGTGCGTCACGCGGTCAGGGATTCGAAAGGCTTCGAGGTGTCGACCGACGTCGTCCTCGGAACCTTCTCGTTCGCGAAGTTCCTGATGTGGAAGGATCTGGCGGATCGCATCGGCCAATTGCGCGAAAGCCCCGTCGTGCGGCATTTGCTGGACCGCCGGAACGAACCCTACGCGGGCAAGCGCGACCACGTTCGCCCCGAGGAGCTCGACGACCGCGTCGATCCGGCCTCGCTTTTCCTGCCGCTGCCCGCCGATTCCTCGCAGATATCGGCGGTCGTCGCGTCGGCCGAGGGGATGAGCTTCGTTCTGGACGGCCCGCCCGGCACCGGCAAGTCGCAGACCATCGCGAACATGATCGCGCAGAACTTGGCGCTGGGGCGGCGCATCCTGTTCGTCGCCGAGAAGCGCGCGGCGCTCGACGTGGTCCATCGGCGGCTCAAGGCGAAAGGTCTCGGCGAATTCTGCCTCGAACTGCACTCCAACAAGGCGACGAAAGTCGCGGTTCTCGATCAGCTCGACGCCGCCTGGAGCGTCGCCGAGCGCTACACGGCGGAAGAATGGAAGCAGGAGACCGAGCGCCTTCGCCGTCTGCGCGACGGCTTGAACGCGCTCGTCCGCGCGCTTCATCGGCGCGCGCCGAACGGCCTGACGTTGCACGACGCGATCGGACGCGTCGTCGGGCACGGGGAGGCGCCAATACCCGAACTCGGCTGGCCCGATGGCACCGCGCATACCGCCGAGGATATCGCGAAGCTGCGCGAAACGGTGCGTCGCCTTCAAGCCAACGCGGCGCCGATCGCGGGCGTGCTGACGCCGTTGGCGGGATTGCGACGGACGACCTGGTCGAACGCGTGGCAAGCCGAAATCGTCGCGGCCGCGCGTCGTATGTCGGACGCGGCGCGGTCCTACGACGACGCGACCGCTAAGGCCGACGCCGCCCTCGGTCTGCCGCTCGATTGGTCGAATTTCGGCAACGCCCGCAAGGCGATCGCGTTGTTCGAGGCGCTGGCGGGCGCTTATGGCATCGATCTAAGCTTCGCGTTCGCGCCGGACGCGGCGGCGAAATTGGTCGTCGGCGAGAAGGCGGTGGCCGCGATCGAGGCATATCGCGCGGCGGAGAAGCGTCTCTCGGCGGCATACATGCCCGAGGCGGTTCGGCGGATCGACCGAGCCGGCCTCCGGGCGAAATGGAACAAAGCAAATGGGCAGGTCTGGCCGCTCTCAGCGTTCGGAAAGCGCGCGACCGCGAAACTGGTCCAGGCGCAGGGTGGCGCGAACGTTGCGCCGAACGTGGGCGCGGATCTCGACGTGTTCGACGAATTGGCGGCCCGCCTCGCCGAAATCGACGTGTTGACCGCCGAGGCCGCCGGTATTCCGGGATGGTCGGGGCTGACCTCGGATACGGCACGCATGCGGGCGGCTCTCGCGGCCGGAAAACGGCTTCGCGATGCGGTCGCCGTGCTCGCGGGCGATGCGAGCGCGCTCTCCGCCTTGCGTCAAGCCGTCGCGCGCGTCGCGATCGACGCGAACGAATTGTTGGGCGAAACGGGGCAGATCCGCATCGTTCTGACCGCTTTGAAGGCGGCGGTCGAGGACGGCGCTTCGGCGGCCGAGGGGCTCGCGCGTCTCTCGGAGTTCGAAACGACCGACGATCTCGCGGGCTTGCGGGCGCTCGCCGCCGCGATCGCCGACAACCAAACGCAATTGAACGCGTGGTGCGCTTGGCGTCGCGCCAAGTCCGAGGCGACCTCGCTGGGTCTCGCGCCGCTGGCCGCGATCGCCGAGGCCGATCCGAACGGTATCGGACGGCTCGACCGGCTGTTCGAGGTCGCCTACGCCCGCTGGTTCGCGGCCAAGACGATGGACGAAGATCCCATCGTCCGCGATTTCGTGGCCGCCGAACATATCGGAAAGATCGAGGATTTTCGCGCGCTCGACGACCGGCTCGCCGATCTGTCGGTTCGCTACATCCGCGCGGGCCTCGCGAAGGACATTCCGCGCAAGCAGGCGAGCGGGAAGGGCGACGGCTACGACGTCCTGCGGCACCAACTGCAGCTCCAGAAGCGGCATAAGCCCATCCGCCAGTTGGTTTCCGACATGGGCCCCGCCTTCACGCGGCTGGCGCCGTGCATGCTGATGAGCCCGCTTTCCATCGCGCAGTACCTGCCGCCCGAGAAGGCGCTTTTCGATCTGGTGATTTTCGACGAAGCGTCGCAAATCTCGCCGTGGGACGCGATCGGCGCGATCGCGCGCGGCAAGCAAGTCGTTATCGCCGGCGACCATCGGCAGATGCCGCCGACGAGCTTCTTCACGCGCGGCGCGAGCCCCGTGGACGACGACGTCGAGGAGGACATGGAAAGCATCCTCGACGAATGCAAGGCGGCGGGATTGCCCAACATTCCGTTGACTTGGCATTACCGCAGCCGGCACGAGAGCCTGATCGCGTTCTCGAACGAGCGTTACTACGGCGGCGGGCTCGTCACGTTCCCGGCGCCCGTGACCAAGCGCAGCGCCGTGTCGTGGCGCAAGGTCGACGGCGTCTACTCGAAGGGCAAGGATCATACGAACCCGATCGAAGCGCGGACGCTCGCCGACGAGGTCGTTGCGCGCCTCAAGCGGAACGTCGCGAGCGGCGCGGAGGAGACGATCGCCGTCGTGACGCTGAACGCCGAGCAGCAGGCGCTCGTCGAAGACCTGCTCGACAAAGGCCGGCGCGCGCACCCGGAGATCGAACCGTTCTTCGACGAAGCGTTGGCCGAGCCCGTGGTGGTCAAGAATCTTGAAACCGTCCAAGGCGACGAGCGGGACGTGGTGCTCCTCGGAATCGGGTTCGGACCCACGACGCCCGGTTCGCCGACGATGTCGATGAATTTCGGCCCGCTCAATCGTGAGGGCGGATGGCGGCGTTTGAACGTCGCCGTCACGCGCGCGCGCCGCGAGATGGTGGTTTTCACGTCGTTCACCTCTTCGATGATCGATCTCCATCGGACCGGCGCGCGCGCCGTCGCCGACTTGAAGCACTTCATCGAATTCTCCGAGCGCGGGCCCGTCGCGCTCGCCGCCGCGTCCAAAGGGTCGATGGGGGATCACGAATCGCCGTTCGAGTCCGCGGTGGCCGAGGAATTGCGCCGTTTGGGCTGGCAGGTCGTGCCGCAGATCGGCGTATCGCGCTTCCGGATCGATCTCGGGATCGTCCATCCGGACAAGCCGGGCGATTTCCTCGTCGGCGTGGAATGCGACGGCGCGATGTACCACAGCGGTGCCACGGCGCGCGACCGCGATAAGATCCGCGCGGCCATCCTTGCGGATCTCGGTTGGAAGCTGGTCCGGATTTGGTCGACCGATTGGTGGTTCGATCGACGCACCGCGCTCCGAAAGGTCCATGACGACATCACACGGTTGCTCGTTGAGGCGCGCGCGAACGCGGAAGCCGAGGCGGCCGCGCGGATATCGGAAGGCGACGCAGGTGCCGCTTCTGCAGCCGAAAATGCTGTCGCGGCCGATTCGGTTTCGGGCGATCCGGCTGCCGTCCGCGACGACGGTGGGGGCGAGAGCCGGCGCGAGGTCGGGATCGCAAAGCGCGCCTATGACGCGGGCGGCGCCGCGCCCGGTGGCACGGAACACTTATCCTCCGAAGCGCCCGTCCAGCCTCCGGGAACCTATCGGCGGGCCGCTGCGACCGATCTCGATCTGACGCTCGACCGCGACAGATTCGAAGAGGCCTCCTATGCGCCAACCCTGTCGGCGTTGATCCACCGGATTTTGACGATCGAGGCGCCGATGCGGGATGACGCGCTCGTCGAGCGGGTTTCGCGGCTGCATGGGTTCCAGCGGTCCGGGGATCGCATTCGCGAGCGGGTGTTGAAATTCGCGAAGAAGAAGCACCCGATCAGGAAGGACCCGGTCGGCGGCAAGTTCGTTTGGCTCGACGACGCGCAGGTTTCGGGCGGCATGATCGCGCGCCGCCCGGCGGCCGAGGAGGATGGGCGGCGAATCGAGGATATCGCCTCGGAGGAAATCCGGGCCGCCGCGGCGCATGTCGCCGGCGGTGACATCCCAGTGGAGATCGCGCGGTTTTTCGGTATTAAGCGACTGTCCGCCGATGCACGCGATCGGATCACGGACGCGCTCGACGATTAGGGAGAGCATCGGGATCATTCATTGAGATTTAGACTGGCGTGGATTGCCGGGGTGGGTTCTTTGGATGACAAGAAATTGAGAGCAAGCCATGTTTCTACGCGGGCGAAATTAAATCGTCTGTATGACGTTTTTTTATAACGGAATTTGAACCGTCGTGTCCCTCTCCTTGCGTTGGCTGCAATGGGGTTTGGTGTGATCGCGCCTGGTTCAGCGAGCCAAGCAGGGTCAGTAATGGCCCAGGTTGGGCGGTGTGACAACCCAGCGTCCCGGGCTGGGCAGCCGGGGGCCCAAGGTGGGCCATGTAAGAAAGCCGTGTACGTCCAAGCTGGGCCCACACCAGCGGAGCTTCTGGCGCACTCAACCTATTGTGTGAAGAGGGTCTAAAGACGCGAAGCGTTGTTGCGCTAGGCCTAGGATGGAAAGTGACGAATGGTCAAACAATCATCGCACAAAAGCGCCGAGAGAAAGGCCGACCACAAAAAAGACGAGGGATGCTGTAAAGCGCCAGACAGTCAGCTCAAGTTGCCGCGCCTTTTCCTTCGACTTGGCTGCGTTCTCCCCCGACAAAGAAGGGCGCGCGCTGCTCTGTTCAGTGATCTTCGAGTGAATCAACTTTAGCGCCTTAACGACCGCTTCGAGTCTTTCGTCCGAGGCGGACTGGGCGTCCTGGACTCGATTGGCGTGGCCTTTAAAGTCCGCGCGGACTTCTTCCAAGGCTAACCTCTGAGCCTCAAGCTGAGCAGTCAAACGTTCTTCTCGATCCGAGCTTTCAAGCAGTACCCGAACTAAACCAACGTTGGAGAGATTGCGGCGCTTGGCACTCGCTTCCAATGCCTCGAAAAGGTCTCTCGGAAGCTTTACGCGGGGCCGATCATCTTGGATAGCTTCGGTCATGTTGATCGCACGGGGTTCGCTGGAAATACAAATCGCTGACGGGGAATTTTGCCATCGATCTATTTGATTATACATCGGCGGATCGGGAACGTCGGCGGCCTACTTCATATTCCGTCAGGTTAGGAAGTGTCCCTGTGACCTAACCGGGTGTTCTTGGACTAGGCTATTTGCCTCAGTCAACCTGGCCCAGAAACACCCGGTCAGGTCAGAGGCATCCACACCATCAATTCAAAGTACGCCCAGCCCGCACAGTAAGTGCTATCTGAAAAAGCGACGGACGCTGCATCCTACAAGGCCTCTGCCGGCAGCAATATGCGCGTCGCGGTCAGGGTCCTGACGGCATGGATCAGGATGAAGACCTGATGACCAGTCGAGAAGGATTCGGCGACGCAGTCATGCAGCACGCCGTTGCTGTCCGTCAGACCAAGCGACCGTTTGCCCGAGGAGCGGCACTTGCCGACGGGCACAAGCGCACCGATGTCGTCGTCCGGCGTGTAGGCCTCTTTCCACGGATAGGCGCCGAAGAGCTCGGTAAAGCGATCGGACTGAATCGACCGGCGCAACGTCGCTCGAAATCCGTCGGCGGGAACGAGTTCGGGCATGTTGAGGACGACCACCGCACAGGCGCGATGGTTCTTCGAAACATACTGGCGGATCGCGGCATAGTTGGAGGCGTTGAAGCGCGTGGCCAGCCGGACGGGTGTCCAGATCTCAAAGGCTTTGCTGCTGGCCATTTCATGGAAGGTGTCGAGCTGGAAGAGCACCTCGGACGCGAACACATTGGCTTCCCGGTCGAACAGCTCGGCGGTTGCGCCATCGAGCGCTTTCTCGCAATCCTCGACCAGCGCATACATGGGGCGCTGCCAGGGCAAAAATCCATGTGCGGCTTCGTGGAAGCCGACAAAGCGCTTCTTCACGGCCATCAGGGTCTGACTGAGGAACACCAGGCCTTCGGAGGCGTGGAAGAGCCCAAGCACCTTGGTCACCGCGCTCTTCACGATTTGACCGGTGTGTTCGACATTGGCCCTGAGCTTGGCGAGGAAGCCTGGATTGAGGACGTCTTCCTTGACCTCCTCGACGCGCGCGACCGTCATGATGCGGTCCATCGGCGTCGGAAAAACACCGAGCGCGCCTGCTTCACGCAGCGCACGCTCGGCTTCCTTGCGGACTCGAAGTCGCTGGCCGGGCGTCAAACTGCAATCGTCCGGCCGGGGCATGGTTATTTCCGTTTCGAGCGGATGTAGGTGAGATAGTCGAGCAGCTCGGTCTCCTCGTCGGCCGTGAGGTTGTCGATCGAGAAGGTGGCGGCGCGACCATGCTTTTCATCGTCGCCCCGGTTGGCCGCAGGGACAATGTAGCCTGCACGCTCCATCAGGGTCTCATACGCGACGCCCAATGCCGTCGAGAGAGCGTAGAGGACATGGGGCGAGGGCTTGGTGACTTTGCCGCTTTCGAGCTGGCTCAGATACGCGTTCGAGATTTCCTTTCCCGTCGCGTCTTCGACCTCGCGCAAAGACATCTGCATGTCCTGGCGCGCCTTTCTCAGGAACGGTCCGAGTGCAGGGTTGGTTGGCTTCTCCATTGGTTTTTCATCGGGCATCGATGCTCCTCTGCTTGCGCGTTCCGGACGCGGAGTCCGACCCAATAGATATGAGTGTGATCGCTTGATATGGCAAGCGTGCAAATTAAGCGCTTGATAGACTTAGCGCGCATACCTATATTAGCGGCTCATCGGCCCTTGAGTCGGCAACTATGGAGTTACCCCTATGGACATTGTTTCGGAGGCTGCGGCGGATCGCGGCCAAGATCGCCACCGCATCGAAGTCGCCGATGCGGGCCTGAACTTCCGGTCGGTCTCGATCGCCGACTTTACGCCGACCGGCGCCCAGCTTGCGGCGGCGGCGGGCTTCAAGCCGGCGCAACAGGCGACCGTGCTGCAGGTGCTGGCGAACGGCGAGCTCGAGGATATCCGGCCCGACGAAACCGCCGATTTGCGCCACGCCGAGGGACGCTTCGTAATCGTGGAGAGCGACCGGAGCTATCGTCTCACGATCGACGGCGAGCGCTTCGACTGGCCTTGCCGCGTGGTGTCGGGAGGGGTCCTGCGCAAGCTAGGCCAGGTGCCGTCAGACAAGGCCATCTTCCTCGAGGAAAGCGAGACGGCGGATCGGGCGATCGGCCCGCATGATCTTGTCAATCTCGATGCCGCCGGGGTTGAGTCGTTCGTCACCAGGGTCCGGCACTGGAAGCTCAACGTGCAGGGTGTAGGTTTGGAGGTCGAGACGCCGACGATCGGTGTCCGCGACGCCATCGCGCGCGCCGGCTTCAATCCCGATCAGGGCTGGCAGATCTTTCTCAAGATCGCCGGCCAGCCGAAGCGACCGGTCACGCTCACCGACACGATCGATCTGCGCACGCCGGGGATCGAGAAGCTCCGGCTGACACCGAACGAGGTCAACAACGGCGAGGCGCCCTGGGCGCCTCGCCGCGAGTTCGACCTGCTCGAGGCTGACGACGCGCACCTTGCCCGGTTGGGGCTGCGCTGGGAGACGGTCGTCCAGTTGGAGCGCCGCTGGCTTCTGCTCCATCACTATCCTTTGCCGCGTGGCTTCAGCACAATCCACGCGCTGTTAGCGCTGGAAATCCCGCTGACCTATCCCGGCGCGCAGATATACGGCTTCTATGCCTATCCGCCACTCGCGCTCACGTCGGGACGCGCCATCGACAATACGCAAATGCGCGGCACGATCGATGACGTGGAGTTTCACGGGTGGTCGCGCAACCGCGGAAGCCTTGCCTGGAACCCGCAGGCCGACAATGTCGCGACCCAACTGATGCTGGTCGAGGCGGCGCTAGCTAAGGAGGTCGGCGAGTGAGGCCCGCGACTACGCTTGCCCTTTCCGGCGTCATGCATGGCGCGCTCCACACACACCTCTTTCCGGGCGATGGACTCGAGGCGGCCGCCTTGCTCGTCTGCACGCGCAGCCCCGGGCCGCGCGTGCGCCTCGTCGCACGGGACATGATCCTTGTGCCGCACGAAGCCTGTGCGCGCCGCGCCCGCGACGCCATTACCTGGCCCGGCGCATACATCGAAGAGGCAATCGACCTGGCCGAAGGCGAGGGCCTGACGATTGTTCTGATCCACTCGCATCCTGGCGGCTTGTTTGCGTTCTCCGACGTCGATGATGAAAGCGACCAGCGCGTGCTGCCATCGCTATTCGCGGCCTGCAGCGAGGAGCATGGGTCGGCGATCATGATCGCCGACGGAAGTGTGCGAGCGCGGCTCTACAGCGCCGATATGCGCGCTCGCCCGATCGATCTGGTCGCGGTGGCGGGCGACGATCTCCGCTACTTCTGGAGCGCCAGCGTGACGCTGACCGACTTGGCGCGGCGTCCGGTCGCGTTCACGAGCGACATGAGCCGCGAGCTGGGCGATCTCACCGCCGGGGTGATCGGTGTGTCCGGAACCGGATCTATCGTCGGCGAGCAGATCGGACGGTTGGGATTCGGCAAAATTGTGCCGATCGACTTTGACCGCGTCGAGCTGCGCAACCTCAACCGCATCGTGAATTCGACGTTGGCCGATGCCGCCGCCCGGCGCAAGAAGGTCGAGATGTTCGCGGCGGCGGTACATGCCTATCGCGGTGCCGGGATTGTCGAGCCCCTCGATCTGTCGATCGCCACCCGTGAGGCGGTGATCGTGGCGGCTGGCTGTGACGTGCTGTTCTGCTGTGTCGATACGCTGGAAGCGCGCCAGATCGTCGACCTGATCAGCGCGGCGTTCCTGATTCCGGTCTTCGATGCCGGCGTGACGATTCCGACGCGGAAGACCGTGGACGGCATCGCGATCGGCGATGTCTGCGGTCGCATCGACTATGTGCAGCCAGGCGGCGCGACGCTCGGTGATCGTGGCGTCTACACGCCCGAGAGCCTTCGCGCCGAATATCTGCGCAAAGTCGCGCCCGAGGCGCATCGGCAAGAGCTCCAGGCCGGCTATATCAAGGGCGCGGTCGAGGAGGCGCCCGCTGTGATCACGCTCAACATGCGCGCGGCGTCGGCTTGCGTGAACGAGTTCATTGCCCGGGCCTATCCGTTTCGGCTCGACCCCAACCGGCTCTATGCGCGGACGACGTTCAGTTTGGCCGCGTGCGAGGAAGAATACACCGCCGAAGACGGCTTCACGACGTGCCCGTTGGCGGTGCTTGGCCGGGGTGCGCGCGAGCCGCTGCTCGGCCTCCCGATGTTCGGCCCTCGCATTACGAAGCCTCGCTCATGAGTTGGCAGCGATTGTGGCGCGCGCTTTGGGAGCGGGTCGCGCCCGCGCGCCGCTTGCGCGTCGTTGAAGGCGATAGTCCTCCGGCAACGTTGCCCCGGCGCGATCTCGTCGTGGCGCGCGACGGCGCCGAGGATTGGTGCGTTGGATTTCGGTGCCCATGCGGGTGCCGATCGACAATCGAACTTCTGGTCATCCCTGAAGCCAAGCCGCGGTGGGACCTGGCCGTTGATTCCAAGGGCCGACCGAGCCTGTCGCCTTCGGTGTGGCGAAAGACCGGATGCCGGTCACACTTCTGGCTACGCGCCGGCCGCGTGCAATGGTGCGATTGAGCCGAATGTCATCGGGCCGCGTCGAGGCCGATAAGTGTATAGGCTTCGCGAACCACCGCGTCGTTGCGACGAACTCGCTTAACCCGCACGCGCGCCACGGCATCGACATTGACCCATTGCCGATTGTAGCGTGAGAGTTCATCTGCGGTCAGGGCGCGATCAATGCGTCCGCGTATGGTCTCTTGCGGCGCGCCGACACGGAATTCGAACTGATGTGCGTCAGGCAGAACGCCCCCGAGCTGCCCGCGCAGAATTTCTTCGCTGTCCTGGACCGTGGTGGAGGTTGCCCGCTCCGCGGCCCGCTCGACCGCTTCCGTCCCGAAACTTCGGTCGGTTTCGCCTGAAACCAGACGGAGCGTCGCCCCGTTCGAGCGCATGATGTTGAAGAAGTCGCGCGCCGTCCCCAAAAGACGATCGTCGATGGTCTCGATCGCTGTCCGGAATTGCTCTTCGTCGGGTTCGCCAAAGGCATCGAGCAGACGAGTCGCTTCGTCAACGGCCGCGCGCAGGGGCGTTTCGACCATGTGCTGCTGCGATCCTGCTTCTTCCAGGAGGAATCCGAACGAGCCACGCACGATGTTAGTTATGTGGAGCGTGGAAGCGGCCTTGTTGGCGACGACTCCCCGCTGGCCGAGGCCGCCGGTCTCATGCGCGAGAACCTTGGCCACGATGTCTTGGAATTTGGTGATGACGGTGCCGGCGAACTCGCACTCGATCCCGCGTTGACCGAGAACCGGGCGGCCACCGAAGAACAGCGCAGCCGACGCGGTCGGCTCATCGCCGGCCGCGTCGAGCCGCGCGATCTCTTGCTGCAAGTCAGCGAGTCGCGCCTCAAGTCCAAAGCGCGCCATGACGTCTTCGTCGCCAAGCTGCGCGAGCAGGCCGTTCACGGCGGCCGCGTCAGCATGAGCGAAGTCCCGTTCGAGCTTGCGCAGGCTGGTCATGGCGCTCCTCCATTATCGGGTTGGACGTCGGCGGGATCGAGCATGGCCAGCGCCGCTGTATCATCAGCCTCGTCTTCAAGACGAACCTGCAGCATGCCTTTCCAAAGACTGTCCTGGCGGCGATGTGAGAACAGACCAAGCCAGTAACGGGTCAGGCTGACAAGAGCCTCAGGCGTGCCGTTAAGGTCAACCGGAAAAAAGTCGAGACGGTAGGTTGTCTTGACTTGCGCGCGACCGAACAGGGCGATGTTAGCCTGCATCAGACGCGCGAGCATATTGCCGTCACGGATTCCGGGCGGCCGATAGAAAAAGCCAACGATGTCGAGATCCTGAGGCTCTTTGTCTTCGACAAAGCTCCCATCAAGCCATTGGAAGCCGCGGTCAAAGCCGATCGCTCTCAGGGACGCCCGATGACCGAGCCAGCCTTTCAGGATCGTGCGGCGGGCTACTGTCGAGGCAAGTGTCGTCACCACCTCGGTCGCCGTTGTCGGATAGGGTGAAAGATCTTCAGGAGCGCCGCCTGGCCCATTTGGGCCAACGAAGGGTGGCATCACGCCGTCAATGGTGAAGGATGGTATCGGCATGGAGCGTGTCCGTCGGCAGGATATTGGAGACTGCAGGGCCCGATTGATAGCGGAGGCTTCCGCGCATCTGGGTTGGCAGTTTAGGCGGTCGCCTGCCGGTGCAGCAAGCGACGGTACTCGATGGTCTTTCGTTTGATCGCTTCTCTCCTTGTTCCCCGTCAGCGCCCTTGAGACGGATTGAGGTGTTTGCGTACCGGAGCGTTTTCGGCTCATCGTCACCGCGAAAGGGACGAGGATGAGACCGATGAAACAGACCGCACCGACCGGCACCGCCGAGCAGCATATCCGCGATATCCGCCGCCAGACGCGCAAGAAGTACTCCTCCGAAGAGAAGATCCGGATCGTTCTATCGGGCCTGCGCAGCGAGCACTCGGTCGCCGAGCTGTGCCGCCGCGAAGGGATCGCCGAGAGCCTCTACTACGCGTGGTCAAAGGACTTCCTGGAGGCCGGCAGAAAGCGGCTGTCGGGCGATAGCGAGCGTCAAGCTACGATCTGTCCAACGAGCTGCTCGACGAAGGCCAAAATCGGCTCGCCGTCTTCAATGATCGCTTTGATCACTGCGACGCTGGCTGCGAAACGCGCTCCCCAAATGCGGAGGGTGCGAGCGGACGGCATGGTCACGCCCGTTGCCGAAGCGACGCCATCGCTGACTCGGCACTTATAGGCAGGGTCGACCGTGAGGTTAAGCGAATGGGCGGCGACCTTCGAGGCCGGTTGGTGACTTCGAGTATTCGCTCTCTTGGACCGGGTTTTTCCCGGACCATTTCGCTTCGCGCGGATATTTCCCGTCGCCGAGATCTGTTTCTTCGGTTTCACGATCGCCTCCGCGCTCAGTTGATAACCGTGTTGCCAGGAATAGGTGTCGCCGGCGCGATTACGGCGATGATTCGCTCGATCATGCGAAGATTGAGTCTACCCTTGCGCGTGTGACCGCGTAGTTTTGCGACGACGCGCGGATCGATCTCGGGGATGTCCGCAGCGCGGATACCGAGCGCCGCCGCTCGTCTTTGGACGGCTTGCTGGAGAAGTTCGGGGACATGCGCCTCGCGGATACTTTCGAGCTCGATAATCCGAAGGCGGCTGCGAAGCGGCCCCGGGATTTGGTCCAGTTTGTTCGCGGAGAATCCAAACGTGAATCGCGAGAGATCTATCGTGAGGCCAAGACCTTCATCGTGCCAAGCCGAGCGTGATCCCGCTTCCAGCCAGGAGAGGAGCGTATCCGCTATGACGCCATTCCAATGGCTACCACCGGCCTTATCAAGCTCCGTCAGAAGCAGAAACGGATTGGCGAGGCCAAGCCGGCGTGCGACCATCGCGGGATAGCTAGGCGTCCGGCTCGACCATCCGCGCGAAGTTCCGCGCAAAGTCCGGGAGTCGGCCGAGCCCGCCAACTCGAACTCCACGAATGGTCGTCCGGAGAGCGCACATGCGCGCCGCCAGAGTGAATCTTTGCCAATCCCCGGCGGCCCGACGAGGAGCACAGCGGGCGCTATACGAGCCCCGCCATCCATAACGGCTTCAACCACTCCGGGGATTGCCGCTTCAAGATGCGGAAACTCGAGCTTCAGCGTGCGCTCGACAATCTCGGGCGCGATCGTGTGTTGCCAAAGCGGCAACGGGTCGCCCAACATTCGGTAGGGCTTGAGGTCGCTGTCCGTGGCCAGTTCTCCGAGAAGGCCCGGGCATAGAACCATGCGACAACGCTGATCCGCAGGCCGCTGCGCATCGGCGAGAAGCGCCTTCTCCGTATTGAGCAGCGACGCGACGCGCGAAAAGTTCCTGCCGAGATCGGCCGCTTTGTCGACCGGCTCCGAATTCATCAGGCATTTGCGCCAGTAACTGGCTGCGGCGCGGCGCTCCCGAGTCAGCAGGGGAAACGGTAGCGGCCCCAAGAGCAAAGCGAGAAGGGCAGCAACCGGGATGGGCGATTGGCGCAGGGCAGCGAGATACCAGAGCGAACCTTGGATGTCTTCATCGAGGCTTGCGGCCCGAGCGGCGAGCGCCAGTTCGATCAGCGACCATTCATCGCAGCGCTTCGCCATCTTGAAGGCGGGTCTTTGTTGAACGTTAGGCCAGGCTTCAAGCAAGTAGCGCCAGATCATGTCGGGATCATAGGTTTGCAACCGCCCCAAAGGCGTCGTCCGCCAAAGCTCCTGCGCTTGCAGGTCTTCGAGAGGAACATCTTCGCGGGCGAAGGGGCGCTTGCGGTGTGGCATGGGTATCTATATATACAACATAGATGTAGTTGTCAATCCCTTTCTGCCTACCCAACGACCGGGATAGTCTCTGCCCATGGCTAAGTTCGATCGCGAGTCGCTCTACAATTGGAGGATCAAGCACAACTTGACCCAAGAGCAGGCTGCGCGCGTCGTTGGCGTCACTGCAGGTGCGTGGCGAAATTGGGAGCAAGGTCTTCGGAATATCTCGCCGCCGACTGCCATGCTGATTCAGAAGTTGAAGCCGTCGGATCTTCCGTCCGATCGCGGGTCAAGCGGTAAGCGGCCCATCGGCGTGAGAGCACGCAAGCCAAGCAAGAAGCCGGCGCCGGAAGAGTGAAAATCGCGGTGGGACTTTGGGTGGGATTCCCCAGGCAAACCCAGGCACTCTGGGCAACGAGCGCTACTTGAAAACTCAGTAAAATCAAGCTTTCCCGAAGCGAGCGCCGTCTTACAAAACCGCTGCTCTACCGCTGAGCTAACCCGGCTAACCTGGCGCGATACTTGGATTTTTGCGTGTTCTCTTCCGGTGTGTCTACTGGGATGCCCCGAGTTCTGTGGACACGTAGTTAAGCTATCCGCATCTTCGCCTCGAACGCCATAGGGCTCTCGTATCCAAGCGTCGAATGACGCCGGCGCGGATTGTAGAAGCGCTCGATGTAGTCGAACACGTCGGCTCTGGCCTTGTCGCGCGTGCGATAGACCTTGCGGTCAACCCGCTCGACCTTCAGCGACGAGAAGAAGCTCTCCATCGCCGCATTGTCCCAGACGTCGCCCGCGCGGCTCATCGAGCATTCGATGCCATTCTCGACCAGCAGCCGCTGGAACGCCTCGC